>JAISKR010000065.1 GCA_031260845.1 Bacteroidales bacterium | reverse complement strand
CGAAAAGATGAACAATTGATACGATTGTTTGTTGCCTGAAAGCACGAAATCAATCACATAGCCTGAAATAACCATCATACAATAGCCGTAAATCATTCGTTCCAGCGATTGCAGGATGAGGAACGACGAGGAAATAATGAAAACGTCCATTATCATGATGAGGCGTCCCGGGCTGATATTGCGGCGGCGGGTAATCATCATGGCGATGAGGTCGGTGCCGCCCGAACTGCTTCCCTGCGAAAAAACAATGCCGCTGCCGATACCCGACAGGATGCCGCCCACGACGGTTGCCATAAAAGTGTCGGATACTAACGGCTCAGGGATGAAGTGTTGTATCAGGCTGAGCAACAGCGAAAAGACTATCACGCCATACACCGATTTCAAGCCAAACGCCACATTGACCACTTTCATAGCAAGCAATATCAGGCTGGAATTGATAATCAGGTAGGTGACGCCCGCCGGAAAGCCGGTGGCAAAATAGATGATGGCAGCAACGCCGCTTATCCCCCCGCCGGTGACGTGGCTGGGTATCAGGAAAGCCCCCCACCCAAAAGTGGTACACAGCAATCCAAAGGTGATGATGGCGTGGGAACGAATGATAGCGCCCACTTTAACCGGTTTTTTCATACGAAAATCACGTATCAAATTTTTACAAAAAAAAGGAAAAATTTTGCTTTTTGCAACAATGTTCATAAATAGATGAAAAAAAAAACGATTTATTGTTTACAATATAATTGAAAATATTACCTTTGCCCGCTGTAAAGATAAAGAGAAAATTTATGAAAATCAATAGTATATTGAGTTTCCTCACCCCCAAGGACACAAAGTTTATTCCTTTGTTGAGGGACACGGCTGCCATTCTTGTTGAAGCCGGTGATTTGCTTGACCAATTTTTCCGTGCATCGGGAAAGCAGCAAAAAGAAATCTGCGAACTGATTAAAGTTCAGGAATCGAAGGCGGATAAGACTACCGGTCGCATTTTCAAACTGTTGAACGAAATTTTTATCACCCCGTTCGACAGGGAAGACATTCACGAACTTGCCAACAACATGGACGACGTAATGGATTCCATCAATCGGTCGGCGCACAAAGTCATCATGTATTCACCGGCTGAACTGCCCAAATACACCCGAAAAATGGCTGAAATCATTCAGCGGGGCACCGTTGAGATAGCCACAGCCATTGAGGAACTGGCGTCGTTCAGGCGGAACGACCGGAAAATCCGTAAAAGTTGCAAGGAAATCAAAAATCTGGAAGAATTAGCCGACACCATCTATGAAGAAGGCATCATCGACCTCTTTCACGGCGATTTCAAGACGCTCGAACTGTTCAAGTTGAAAGAAGTGCTTCAAGAATTGGAAAAAGCAGCCAACAAAATCAACCAGACAGGCAAAGTACTGAAAACCATCATTGTAAAATACGCTTAGCCTTTCATTATGACCTTACTTTTTGTCATCATAGCATTAGCGCTGGTTTTCGATTTCATCAACGGTTTCCACGACGCCGCCAATTCCATTGCCACCGTGGTTTCCACCAAGGTACTCACGCCGTTTCAGGCGGTTGTGTGGGCGGCATTGTTCAATTTCATCGCCTTTTTCATCGCCAAATTCGTCATCGGCGAGTTTGGCATCGCCAATACGATTGCCAAAACGGTGATAACGGAATTTATTACCCTTCCGGTGATACTGTCGGGACTGATAGCCGCCATCATTTGGAACCTGATTACATGGTGGTTTGGCATTCCCTCGTCCTCGTCGCACACACTGATAGGCGGATTTGCCGGCGCAGCCATCGCACACGCCGGATTTCAGTCCATCCATCTCGGCGTAATCGGCTTTATTGCCGCATTTATCGTCGTGGCGCCGGTGCTGGGCTTGATAGCAGGCTCTGCCATTCATATCATCACGCTGCATCTGGCTAAAAAAATGCGTCCAAAACGCGCCGACCGCGTTTTCAAACGGCTGCAATTGGTTTCTTCCGCATGGTTGAGCATCGAGCACGGCTTGAACGATTCCCAAAAAGTGATGGGCATCATCGGTGTCGCCCTTATTTCGGTCAATGCCACCATGGGGTCGGGCAATCTGCCCCACTGGCTGCAACTGACCAGCCTGAACGACATACACGACTGGGTTCCTTTCGCCTGTTTCGCTGCCATCGGCTTGGGCACCATGACCGGCGGATGGAAAATCATGAAAACAATGGGCAACAAAATCACCAAACTGACGCCAATAGAAGGTTTCTGCTCGCAAATGGCAGGCGCTTTGACGCTGACACTCACCGAACAGTTGAAAGTGCCTGTCAGCACCACTCACGTGATTACAGGCAGCATTATGGGCGTGGGCGCAGTGAAAAGGCTGTCGGCAGTGAGATGGGGTATCACCATCAATCTGCTGTGGGCGTGGTTGCTGACTATTCCCGTCAGCGCACTGCTGGCTGTGCTGTCTTATTGGGTGGTGTCGGCAACAGGGATATAGAAATACAGGTTATACAATTGTTATACGGTTGTGATACATTGTAAAGACCTGACAGTGTTGAAAACCTGTCAGTGTCAGTTTAGAGGTACGGTTGTGATACAATAGTTATACGGTTGAAAACCTCATTTATACCTCATTTTCAAGACAAAACGACCTCAGTAGCAGGATATGAACCATCCCAACCAGACCTCATTAAAAATAAACACGTTATACGAAATCGTATATCATCCTTCTGTGCCTGTTTCAGTATAGAAGAATAAATTCCCTTCAAAAATAATGTTCTTCATGCTAATTTGTTTTTTGCTTTCAACAAAAGATTATTTTTCTCAATAATTTCAAAAATGCTGATATTTCAAAAAATATTCGTACATTTGCAGTCGTTGGTATAAAACGAATTTTGATGATATACATAGCAAATCCCATATACGACGTTGTTTTCAAGTTCATGATGGAAGACAACAAGGTGGCTAAGAAGTTCATATCCGCCATCATCCGCGAGGAAGTGGTGGAACTGGACTTTGCGCATACTTCCATTCCCTACGAAGGCGATACGGGACTGACTGTCTGCCACATGGATTTTGCCGCCAAAATATCAACTCCTGCCGGATACAAAATAGTAGCCATTGAGTTGCAGAAGGCAAAACTGCCGACGGATATTATGCGTTTCCGCAATTATCTGGGACAAAACTATCAAAGTTCGGACAACACATACCGCGTGAAAGATGAAGAGTACCCAAAGGCGCGTCAGATTTACTGCATCTTTTTGTTAAATCACGGAATCGGTTTTCCGGCAGTGCCTATGCTTGAAGTAAACCAAAACGTAACCGATTCGGCAACAGGGACAGTGATGGACGGCAACAAAAACGAATTTATCGAAAGCCTGCATCACCGTTCGTGGATTATTCAGATACCACAACTAAAACAGCGCCGCCGCAACGATTTGGAGGTGCTTCTGAGCATATTTGACCAGGATAATCTCTCGGCAGACCACCACATCAAGAATGTAAACGAAGAGGAT
>JAISKR010000054.1 GCA_031260845.1 Bacteroidales bacterium | reverse complement strand
TGCGCCGGGCAAAGTGCCAAACATTCCATTAATGCGCGGTCGGGGTTTGATATTTTCATGGTCAATTCGCCGTCCTTAAAATCAGCCATACCAAGCGTTTCATTTTCAAACAACGAGAGGCGAAAAAGTTTTATTTGCGTGTTCCATTCGTTGCTTGAAAACCAGAGCGGAAGTTTTGATTTGCCGTTTTCAAAGAGTGTAGTTTCGTAAGAATTTATTTGCAGATAATGGGCAAGTCCCTGCAATTCCAATGCAGAACGCCCGCCGACATGGACATTCCGATTTTCCATATTTTGCAATGCCGACAGTGCGCCTGCCAATAAAAACGGGTCTTGCGATTTGAGCATGGCATTTTTACCGATTGATTTGAGCCAACCGCTTTTGCGGTAACGCTGTTGTAATTCAAACGAATATCCCTGCGTAACCAGCCACTGCGACAATAATACTTGCCCTCGTGGGAATGATTGCATCAGAAAGTTTATTTTATTAATTTGTATCATACTATCAGTATAATTAAAAATGCAAAAATAAACTATTTTTTTGAATTATGCAAATTAATGTAATACACTTGTATTTTACATTGTCACTTAATCTGTCATTAACAATTAACAATTTATCATTAACAATTACTACACGTTTGCCACTCTGATAATGTCGGCGAATACGCCTGCTGCGGTTACTTCCGCGCCTGCGCCGTAGCCTTTGATGACCATCGGCTGTTCCAAATAGCGGGCTGTGGTCAGCATGATAATATTGTTGCTGCCTTCCAATTCGTAGGAAGGGTGTTTGCTGTCCACGTTTTGCAGGCTTACAAATGCCTGTCCGTTGTCAAGCGTGGCAATGAAGCGCCATTTCTTGTTTTGGGCAGCCAGTTTTTTGCGTTTGGCTTCAAAATCGGCGTCCAAGGCTTCCACCTTTCCCCAGAAGTCGTCTAATGTGCCTTCAAAACACTCGTCGGGAAGAAAAGGCTGTATTTCCACTTCCGTTTTTTCCATCGTGTAGCCCGATTCGCGGGCAAGGATAATCAGTTTGCGCACCACGTCGGCGCCGCTGAGGTCAAGGCGCGGGTCAGGCTCGGAATAGCCGCGCTCTTTCGCCATCCGTATGGCTTTGCTCATCGGAATGTCCTCGCTCAGCACGTTGAAGATGAAGTTGAGCGTTCCCGACAGCACCGCCTCTATTTTCAGAATACGGTCGCCGCTGCGGATGAGGTCGTTGATGGTGTTGATAACCGGCAAACCGGCGCCGACGTTGGTTTCAAACATGAAACGCACGCCGTGTTCCTTTGAACTTTCTTTCAGTTCCTTGTAGCGGCTGTATTCCGACGAACAGGCTATTTTATTGGCTGTTACCACCGATATATAATGCTCGAACAACTTTCCGTAAGACGACGCCACGGTTTCATTGCCTGTGCAGTCGATAAACACGCTGTTGCGAAGGTTCAGTTCGCAAATTTCGGCTATGAAACGGTCAATATTATATGTTTTTCCTTCTTTGTCCAATTTTTCGGCATATCCTGCCGGCTCAATGCCCGCAGGCGAAATGTACATTTTGCGCGAATTGCACACCCCCACTAAATTGATTTTCAGTTTGAGGTTGTTCATCAGGTTGCCGAGTTGGCTTTGCAGTTGTTGCAACAGGCTTTTGCCCACATTGCCCACGCCCACCAAAAACAGGTGCAACTCTTTGTAGTTGGACAGGAAAAAGCCTTCATGTATCGCATTCACCGCTTTTTTCAGGTTTGTTCGGCGTATCACCAATGAGATATTCAATTCCGATGAGCCTTGCGCTGTCGCGATAACGCTGATGCCGTTGTGAGCCAGCGAACGGAACAGCGTTGCCGATATACCGGGCGTGTTGCGCATCCGTTCGCCGACAATGGCGATGATGGACAGTTCGGTTTCCACGTGCAGTTTGATTTCGCCCGAGCGCGTGTAGGCGTAAAACTCTTTGTCAAGCGTTTCAATTGCCGTTTGCGTTTCTTCTGGGCGCACCGCTATCGTGATGGAATATTCCGACGAAGCCTGCGTCACCATGATGATATTAATCTTGCGGTCGGCTAACACCCTGAAAAAGCGGGCAGAAATATCAGTAACGCCAATCAATCCCGTTCCCTGCAAGGAAATCAGCGAAATATTTTCAATGGAAGAAATGCCCTTGATGAGCAGGGTTTCATTCTGTTCGGCAGGCTGATTGCAGATGATGGTTCCTGCGGCATTCGGATTGAAGGTATTGCGGATGCGGATGGGAATGTTTTTTTCGTAAACGGGACGAATGGTTGGCGAGAAAATGACTGCCGCGCCGAAATGCGATAATTCAAAGGCTTCCGGATAGGTCAACGCCTCAATGGGTTGCGCTTTGGAAATCATGTCGGGGTCGGCGGTCATAAAACCGTCCACATTCATCCACAGCGTCATTTCCGAAGCGTTCAGAGCCGCCGAAATGATGGCTGCCGTATAATCCGCCCCCCGCTGTCCGAGATTGGTGATGCCGCCTTCGCTGTTGCCGGCAACATATCCGGGCAGGATGGCTACCTGTTCCCATTGGGCGAAATGTTGTGTAATCCTGCGGTTGCTTTCGGCAAAATCGACCGGTGCATCCAAAAAACCGTCGTTGGTATGGATGAAATCGCCGGTATAGCAATATTTCCCGCTTGATACGATATGGCTGAGCACGTAAGCCGACAGTTTGACGCCCACGCTCAATATGCGGGCACGTGTCCGTGGCGTCAAATCCTGCAAGAGGAACAAACCGTAGAGGGTGTCCTCGTATTCGCCCAATATTCGCTGCACTTCGGCTAATACTGCCGTTCGCTGCGCAGCGGGAACAAGGGCGTTCACCACATCAAAGTGAAGTTTGGCAATGGCGTGGATGCCGCTTTTGTATTGTTCATCGCGCTGTACAGCCTGCTGTGCCAGTTCGAGCAGGCGGCACGTTACGCCTTCAAAAGCCGATACCACCACGATGCAGGGCGTTCCCTGCGACTCGATGATTTGCTTTACCAACCCTACCGAACGGGCGTCGCACATGGATGACCCGCCAAACTTCAATACTTTCATGATAATTTAAAAATTCGTAATCTCAGCGCTGCCTGCATTTACATTGTTATTCGTTTTTGTAATCAAACCCTGCAAAACTTTTCCCGGTCCCACTTCGATAAAATCGGTAGCGCCGTCGGCAATCATATTTTGCACGGCTTGTGTCCAACGCACCGGCGCTGTCAATTGCGCTATCAGGTTTTCCTTGATTTCTTCGGGATGGATGACAGGTTTTGCGCTCACATTCTGATAAACAGGACACACCGGAAACAGAAATTCCGTTTCGCTGATGGCTTGTTCCAACGCTACACGCGCCGGTTCCATCACCGGCGAATGGAAAGCGCCGCCTACCGCTAAGCGTAAAGCACGTTTGGCGCCTGCTTCCTTCAATTTTTCGCAGGCTGCATCCACGGCGTCAACAGCGCCCGATATGACTACCTGACCGGGGCAGTTATAGTTGGCAGCCACTACGCCTTTGATGGTGCGGCAAATTTCTTCCACCCGGTCGTCTTCCAATCCCAGCACGGCTGCCATGGTGGACGGCACCGCTTCGCAGGCTTTCTGCATTGCCCGCGCCCTTTTGGATACCAACCGCAGCCCGTCTTCAAACGACAGTGCTTTGGCGGCTACCAATGCCGAAAATTCGCCTAACGAATGTCCTGCTACCATGTCGGGACGAAAACGGTCGCCCAACATCTTTGCTAAAATGACGGAATGAAGGAATACAGCAGGTTGCGTTACCTTCGTTTGTTTCAAGTCATCTTCCGTTCCCGAAAACATCACATCTGTGATGGAAAAGCCCAAAATTTCGTTGGCTTTTGCGAACATATCACGCGCTTTTGCCGATTGTTCGTACATATCCTTTCCCATTCCGCTGTATTGTGCGCCTTGTCCGGGAAATATATAAGCAATCTTCATGAGGTTTATACAATTATAAATATAAAAATTTTAGCCCGCAAAATTAGTACTTTTTTTTAATATAACAGCGTTGTTATGCTATTT
>JAISKR010000023.1 GCA_031260845.1 Bacteroidales bacterium | reverse complement strand
TTTTGTAAAATGATGATTTGTAGGAAGATTCAGCAATTCCTGCATTAGACTGCCTTATACCCCACAAGATGTTTACCGTACAAAAAGAAACTGCAACGAGTACAAAAACAAGTGTTTTTTGAATCAACCATGTTCGTGTTGTACGCAGGTTTTCGTTTTCTGTGTCTTCTTTTTGCTTGCGGAAGTGAATGAAACTTTGTAACGCCAGTATGCCAAACCACAATATGAGCGCCAATATCAACGAGATACCCATAGAGCGTACGAGATAAACGTATGCAATGAGCAACAAAAGAACAACAAGCAACAGTTGAGGTTTCCATCTACCTTTTTTCAAAAATAGTTTTTCATTCAAGTATATGGCTATATGTATCACCAACAATGAGAGAAAAATGTATAGCATTTCGCTCATCATAATCGTTGCAAATGACAATATGCTTGACTGAATGGACGAAAACAGAGCGCTGCAAAATGCCACAATCGTATTTCCGGTAATCCGTTTGACAAGCAAAAACAATAATATCAACGATAGCCATAAAAGCACGCCGTTTGCCATTTTAACAGCAATAATATCGTTAGGAAAAAATGGTTGCAAGGCTGCAATAAACACAGAATATCCGGGAGGGAAATGTGTTTGCGGCGTTTCATCAAAATACATGGTGTTGGTGTAGCCTTTTCCGTCGGCAATGGCTTGTGCACACGAAAAATAGACAATATTATCGCCGCCCAAATTGATTTTCTCGTCAAAAATCGCCGTAAAATTAGAGCGGAAAACAAGTGTTATGATGAGCAATAAAATGCCCTGAACAATTTTATTGTTTAATAGATTTCCAACGCGAGCGCTAAGGTCTTGCGGGGCAACAGGCGTAGATTTTTGCGTATTTTGTTGATTAGTTGGTTTTTGCGGTTTCATGGTATTCTTCTTCTTTATTTACTGTCCAAATCAAGTTTTTATCAGTCAGTTCGCCCGCCCAGTGTTTCACGGCTTCCATTGCCGTCAGCATAGAGTGGTCTTGATTGTTGTAGCGATGCTGTCCGTTTCTGCCAATGCAATACAGGTTTTCAATGCCGTTTAGAAAATCAATCACTTTGTCCAATTCGCGATATGTGCCGTAGTAGGCGGGATATGCTTTCTTGATTTTAATTCGCACGGCATCTTTTACATCTTCCTTGCTTATGATTTGAATTTTGTCCAACTCATTGATAGCCATTTTTATAAACTCTTCATCGCTCATCTGCCAGAGTTCATCGCTTTCGCTGCAAAAATATTCCAACCCCATCCACACATTGTTTTTAAAGTCTTCCACCATATAAGGCGACCAGTTATTGAAAATCTGCAAACGTCCTACCTTTACATCAGCCTCCTGAATGTAAATCCAAGTGTCAGGCACAAGATTATTCCATGTTTTTATGCGCGTTTGATTTTTAATTTTCAGTTTATCGACAAGTAAACCCACCGTAATGAAGTCGCGATAAGGAAGTTGCGATGCAATGCGCTTGATATTTTCATCCAGATCAATGCCTCGTAAAGCGGCAACTAAATCTTTTATCGGCATGGAAGAAAAGAGCGTGTCGCAGGGATAATTTTTGGCTATACCTTGTTCGTCCACCGTCACCGAAACCACCTTATTTTCTTTCACGAAAATCTCTTTTACTACCTGATTTTTAGTCACCTGAACGCCTTTTTGTTGAATGTCATCGGCAACGGTTTCCCACAAATGTCCCGGTCCGTATTTCGGATAAAGGAATTGTCCTATTAATGATGTTTCCGTAGTTTTTTGGCTAATAGAGTGGCTGTTCTTGCTGGATTTAGTCAATATATCTTTCAAAATCCCCATAAGGGATAAGCCTTTGATACGTTGACTGCCCCAATCTGCTCCCAATTTAGAGGGATGTATGCCCCATACTTTTGCGGTATAATCCTCGAAAAACATTTTATACAAAGGCTTTCCAAAACGATTGATGTAAAAATCCTCCAAAGATTTTTCTTCTCGTTTGCAAATTTTCGCCTTCATATAGCCGAAAGCAACTTTCATGGTGCGCAATAATCCCATATTAGCAAAGGTTGTATAACAGACAGATATGGGATAATCGAAAAATTTTCGCAGATAAAAAATCCGCGAAACACGATGCCGAAACAACATCACACGGTCTGTCGTATTTGGATTTGCACCGTTTGCGTTGAGTTCAATCTTTCTGTCCAATAGTTCATCGTCTATTGAAGGCGAACCTTGCAGCGGCATCACTTCGCTCCACCATTTCATCACTTCGTCATTTTTAGAAAAAAACCGATGTCCGCCAATGTCTATCCTGTTGCCCTTGTACCTTACCGTTTGAGAAATGCCCCCTATCATATTTGTAGCCTCCAGCACTTTCACATTTTTCTCTCGCAAATCTCTTTTTTTGACAATCTCGTAAGCAGCAGTCAATCCGGCGGGACCTGCACCTATAATGATGACATTTTGTTGCATATACTTATTTTATGATTACCTCTTATCAAATTACACGACAAAGGTTGTAATAAAAACTGACATTGCAAAACTTTCGAGGAAGAATTTAGCGATTATTTACGATACGTCGTAAAACTTACCGGATAATATTCAGCATTTTAACTGTTGCCTGAATGGCTGAAATGGTCTGGTCGGGGTCAAGTCCCCGTGTGGTAAACTCGTGCTTGTCGGTTGTTTGCCATCTGATGACGGTTTCCACCAAGGCGTCGGTGCGTCCGCCGGGCGGGATGGTCACCACATAGTCGGTCAGGCGCGGCAATTCGCGGTTCAACGGCACATAAATCTTGCGCAGCGCATTCATAAAGGCATCGTACTGACCGTCGCCGGCAGACGTTTCCTGATAGATGACGCCTTCCACTTCGAGGCTGAGCGTGGCGACCGATTTCAACCCTTCGGCTACGTTGAGCGAATAGTTGTGCACGCGGATATGATGCTCGCTTCCGTCGCTTTGCAGCACGTCTGAAATGATATAGGGCAAGTCTTCGGAAGTGACGTTTTCCTTGCGGTCGCTCAGTTCGATAATCCGGTTGGTGACGCGCTGCATGGCTTCCGGTTCGAGGCGGATACCCAATTCTTCAAGGTTTTTGAGAATATTGGACTTGCCTGACGTTTTGCCGAGCGCGTATTTGCGGACACGTCCGAAACGTTCGGGCAGCAGGTCATTGTAATAGAGGCGGTCTTTGTTGTCGCCATCGGCGTGTACGCCGCTTGCCTGCGTAAAGACGTTCTCGCCCACCACAGGTTTGTTGGCTGGAATGCGGATTCCCGAAAAGGTTTCCACCATTTTGCTGAGCAGTGTCAGTTTTTCTTCGTTGACGCCCGTCGTCACTTCCGTATGGTCTTTCAATACGGCTGCAATGCTTGCCAGCGGCGCATTTCCCGCCCTTTCGCCCAAACCGT
>JAISKR010000323.1 GCA_031260845.1 Bacteroidales bacterium | reverse complement strand
ATCCGCAAACAAAACGCCGACCTCGCTATGGACGCTGCTGCCTGCATCGGCTGCGGAGCCTGCGTGGCTACCTGCAAAAACGCATCGGCAATGCTGTTTGTATCCGCCAAGGTGTCGCAGTTTGCGCTACTGCCGCAAGGCAAGATTGAAGCCAAAGAACGGGTTGCCAAAATGGTGGCGCGTATGGATGAACTCGGTTTTGGAAATTGCACCAACACCGGCGCCTGCGAAGCCGAATGTCCGAAAGAAATTAAAATAACGAACATTGCGCGGTTGAACAGAGAATACGTTTGCTCGCAGTTCGCGTAAAATAACAGATAATAGGGGCATATATCCGAAGGCATTTCGGGTATGTGTCCCCGTTGTCATTTGTGGATAGTCTTGCAGGACTTTATTTTTACACATTTTCAACAATTACTTTATACATTGACATTAAAAATGTATATCTTTGTCGGTCAAAAATAGAGCGATTAAAATTTCATTATTTATAATATGAGGCTGAATATCAATAAAGTTACCGAGTTTGTATCGGAAGAAAAAATTTTTTCCAATAAAGATGCTGCATCAAAATATGTAAAAGCATTGTATGAAAAAACCGGAAAAGGGAATGATTTTCTGGGCTGGGTGCAACTTCCTTCCGTCGTGGGCGAAAAGGAAATTTCTGCCATAGAGGATATTGCGTCATTCTACAAGAATAATAAAACGGAGATAGTTGTAGTGGTGGGCATCGGCGGTTCCTACCTCGGCTCAAAAGCCACGTTGGAAGCCTTGTCGGATAATTTCTGGCAGATGAAGAGCAACGACCATCCGAAAATGGTTTTTGCCGGTCAGAACATTAGCGAGGATTATCTCTACGAACTGTTGGAACTGTTGGATACTCACAGTTACGGCGTTGTGGTTATATCCAAATCCGGCACTACCACCGAGCCTGCTGTTGCCTTCCGCTTGCTGAAAGCGCATTTGGAAAACAAAATCGGCAAAAAGGCAGCCAAAGACTACATTGTAGCCATCACCGACAAGCAACGCGGCGCTCTGCGCACCTTAGCCACGCAGGAGGGCTATCGCACCTTCGTGATTCCCGATGACGTGGGAGGTCGCTATTCGGTGCTGACGCCGGTTGGGCTGCTGCCCATCGCCATTGCAGGCTTTGACATACGTCAGTTGCTGCAAGGCGCGCAAGATATGCAGAAGGCTACCGGTCCCGAAGTGCCTTTTGAAGAAAACCTTGCAGCCATCTATGCTTCCACACGTTATGAACTGTACAAGGCAGGCAAAACCGCCGAAATACTCTGCGGATACCATCCAAAACTGCTGTACGTCACCGAATGGTGGAAACAATTGTACGGAGAAAGCGAAGGCAAGGAGAACAAAGGTATTTTTCCCGCCGGAGTCACGCTGACAGCCGATTTGCACTCTATGGGGCAGTACATTCAGGAGGGGCTGCGAAATATCTTTGAAACGGTCATCTCGGTGGAGCGCACAGCGCACAAAATCCGCATTCCCGAAGACCCTGCCAACCTTGATACTTTGAATTTCCTTTCGGGAAAACGCATTGACGAGGTGAACAAAATGGCGGAACTCGGCACGATGCTTGCCCACGTGGATGGCGGCGTTCCCAACATTCGCATCGAAATTCCGGCAATCAACGAGTACAACCTCGGCAACCTCTTCTATTTCTTTGAAATAGCCTGCGGTATCAGCGGTTATCTGCTTGGTGTAAACCCATTCGACCAGCCCGGCGTGGAAGCATATAAGAAAAATATGTTTGCCCTGTTGGATAAACCCGGCTACGAAGAGGAAAGTAAAAAAGTGAAAGCGAGAATATAATTGATATAAAAAAGATGAGCGAGTTAGATAGTCCTGTTGAAGAACCGAAACAGAGCCTGAATTTTATCCATGCCGTTGTAGAGGAGGATATTCGTAACGGAAAGAATGGAAGCCGTGTACATACGCGCTTTCCACCTGAACCGAATGGCTACCTGCATATCGGACACGCCAAATCCATTTGTCTGAACTTCGGAACGGCGCGTAAATACAACGGAAAATGCAATCTGCGTTTTGACGATACCAATCCCGTGAAAGAGGATACCGAATATGTGGATGCTATCCGCGAGGATATCAACTGGTTGGGGTTCTGCTGGGATGCGGAATTTTATGCGTCCGACTATTTCGAGCAACTTTATCAATGGGCTGTTGAGTTGATTAAGAAAGGGAAAGCCTACGTGTGCGACCTTTCGCAGGAGGAGATAAGCCGCGACCGCGGTACACCCCAGAAACCCGCCACCCCCAGTCCCTATCGAGACCGCACTATCGAGGAAAACCTTGATTTGTTTGAGCGGATGCGCAAAGGCGAATTTAGCGATGGCGAAAAAACGCTGCGAGCCAAGATAGACCTTGCATCGCCCAATATGCACATGAGAGACCCCGTAATGTACCGCATTCTGCACGCCGACCACCACCGCACTGGCGACAAATGGTGTATCTATCCAATGTACGACTATGCGCACGGACAAAGCGATTCCATTGAAGGTATTACCCATTCCATCTGTACCCTTGAATTTGAGGTACACCGCCCGCTATATGACTGGTTTATTCAGGCTTTGGGCATCCATGCACCTCAACAGATGGAATTTGCGCGGCTCAACATTGACTATACCGTGATGAGCAAGCGCAAATTGCTTGAATTGGTGAAAAACAACTACGTGTCGGGATGGGACGACCCGCGTATGCCGACTATCTGCGGATTGCGCCGCCGCGGCTACACGCCCGAATCCATCCGCAACTTTGCCGAAAAAGTGGGCGTTGCCAAACGCGACAATATCATTGAATTGTCGTTGCTGGAATACTGCATCCGCGAAGACCTCAACAAAAAAGCCGCCCGTGTGATGGGCGTGCTCAATCCCTTGAAAGTGGTGATTACCAATTTCCCGCAAACAATGACCGATATGCTCGAAGCCGTCAACAATCCCGAAGACGAGAGCATGGGCACGCGGCAGGTGGCTTTCACCAAGGAAATTTACATTGAGCGGGACGACTTTATGGAAGAACCGCCGAAGAAATACTTCCGGCTGGCGCCCGGCGCCGAAGTGCGCTTGCGCTATGCGTATTTGGTAACCTGCACCGACGTGATAAAAGACGCCAACGGCGAAGTGACGGAAGTACACTGCGTTTGCGATTTGGCGTCGCGTGGCGGTCAGTCGCCCGATGGACGCAAGGTGAAAGGCACTATCCACTGGGTATCGGCAAAATACGCCATTCCCGCAGAGGTGCGCCTCTACGACCGCTTGTTCACCGCGGAAAGTCCCGATGACAATCCGGAAGGCGTAGATTACAAAGACAATCTGAATCCTGATTCGCTGAGAACGGTTTCAGCATGGGTGGAACCATATCTGAAAAACGCCAAAACCGGCACAAGTTATCAGTTTGAACGTTTAGGTTATTTCAACGTGGATGCAGATACGAAGCCGGACAAATTGGTTTTCAACCGCACTGTGACGTTGAAAGATTCATGGGCGAAACAAAAATAAAAGGTCGTGAAAATAGTCATTGACGATAAAATTCCCTTTATTAAAGGCGTGTTAGAGCCTTACGCAGACGTCGCGTATCTGCCCGGGGCGGAATGTGCAGACGGCAGGGCTGACGCGCTGATTACCCGCACCCGCACGAAGTGCAACGAGACTACGCTGAAAGATACTTCCGTGAAATTTATCGCCACCGCCACCATCGGCTACGACCATATAGACACCGCGTGGTGCGAGGCAAACGGCATTACATGGACAAACGCGCCGGGGTGCAATTCCGGTTCGGTGCGCCAATACATTGGCACAGTGCTGTCAACGCTTGCAGGTCGCTACGGTTACCGCTTTCGCGATATGACGCTTGGCGTGGTCGGCGTGGGCAACGTAGGCAGCAAGGTAGCCCGTCTGGGCGAGGCGCTGGGCATGACCGTCCTGCTGAACGACCCGCCGAGAGAGCGCAGGGAAGGCGGCAATGCCTTCGTACCTTTGAACGAACTTATCCGCCGCAGCGACGTTGTTACGCTGCACGTTCCGCTCAACCGTTCGGGCGAGGACTGCACATTTCATTTGTTTGACGAAGCGCGTTTGCGCGGTTTTCGTCAAAACGCTATCCTCATCAACAGTTCGCGCGGCGAAGTGACGGACAATGCGGCGCTGAAAAATGCGCTGAAAGCGAAAACCCTCAAAGCGGCTGTGTTGGACGTGTGGGAAAACGAGCCTGACATTGACCGCGAACTCTTATCCCTTTTGGACATTGCCACGCCCCACATTGCAGGATATTCCGCCGACGGCAAAGCCAACGGTACCGCCATGAGCGTGCAGGCATTGAGCAGTTTTTTCGGTTTCCCGCTCACTGAATGGCGACCGGACAATGTGCCCGCGCCCTTACAACCCTTGCAATTTACGTTGAACGGAACGGGAAAAACGCCGCAGCAATGCTTGTGCGAAGCCATTCTTCACACTTATCCCATGATGAACGACGATTCGCGTTTGCGCAATTCGCCCGAAACATTTGAAAAACAACGGGGTGCATATCCCATCAGGCGGGAATTTGAAGCCTTTTCCGTGCAACCGGAAAATCTTTCTTCCGCAACAGTGGAACAATTACGGATTTTAGGTTTTAATATCATTCAAAAATAAAAAATAATTCAAAAAACAAATAAATAATCATGAAAGAAGTATCGGATATTGGTTTGGTAGGTTTAGCCGTGATGGGCGAAAACTTGGTGTTGAACATGGAAAGCAAAGGCTTTTCGGTAAGCGTTTTCAACCGAACAGTGGAAAAAGTGGATAACTTTACCGGCGGACGCGGAAAAGGCAAAAAGATTTTCGGGGCGCACAGCATCGAAGAGTTGGTGGCTTCGCTGAAACGTCCCCGCAAGGTGATGCTGATGGTGAAAGCAGGCAAGGCGGTGGATGATTTCATCGAGTTGCTGCTGCCGTATCTCGAACCGGGCGACATTATCATTGACGGCGGAAACACTCATTTCCCGGATACCGTTCGCCGCACGCGCTACGTGGAAAGCAAAGGACTGTTGTACATTGGCACAGGCGTGTCGGGTGGCGAAGAAGGCGCGTTGCTCGGTCCATCCATCATGCCGGGCGGGTCGCCTGCTGCATGGACATCTGTGAAACCCATCTTTCAGGCTATTGCAGCCAAGGTGGAAGACGGTTCACCCTGCTGCGACTGGGTAGGACGCGAAGGTGCAGGACATTTCGTAAAGATGGTGCACAACGGCATCGAATACGGCGATATGCAGTTGATTTGCGAGGCGTATCAGGTGATGAAAGACCTGCTTGGCTTGAGCGCCGCCGAGATGCACGAAGTGTTTGTTGAATGGAACAAGGGCGATTTGGACAGTTATCTGATAGAAATCACTCGCGACATTTTGTCGTACAAGGACACGGACGGCAAGGCGATTGTTGATAAAATCCTTGACACGGCAGGGCAGAAAGGAACGGGCAAATGGACGGCAGTAGCCGCTTTGGACGAAGGTATTCCCCTGACGTTGATAGGTGAAGCAGTGTTTGCACGCTGCCTGTCTGCTCAAAAAGACGAAAGAGTGGCGGCTGCAAAGATACTGCAAGGTCCCAAACCTGCGTTCAAAGGCGACAAAAAAGCCTTTATCGAAGAC
The DNA here is from genome assembly GCA_031260845.1 of Bacteroidales bacterium. Lineage (GTDB taxonomy): Bacteria > Bacteroidota > Bacteroidia > Bacteroidales > UBA4181 > JAIRLS01. Next base: position 187 of record JAISKR010000323.1, on the reverse strand, counting down.
TTGCGCAAGGCATTGTTTGCAGCGAAGGTGGTATCCTACGCACAAGGTTACGCCCTGATGCACGCTGCTTCGGAAGTGAACAAATGGGAACTGATTTACGGCGGCATTGCGTTGATGTGGCGCGGCGGGTGTATCATTCGCTCGGTGTTCTTGGGTAAAATCAAGGAAGCCTTCGACAAAAACCCCG
>JAISKR010000254.1 GCA_031260845.1 Bacteroidales bacterium | reverse complement strand
TATATCTTTCACGCTGACAGTGCCCTCGTTGGGTGCAAAGGCACAAAACCCGTACTTTACGCCGTTTTCCGTAAAGGTGACGGTGGGACAACTTACCAGACCGGCATAGCGGATGCCTGCATTGCTCAGCGCCTTGACGGTAGAGGCGCGTCCTGCCGCCCCGAAATCGCCGCTGTGGTTGTTGGCGATGCTCAACAGGTTGAAACCCGCCTCTTTCAGGCAGCCGGCGTAAGCGGCAGGCATACCGAAAGTGTAACACCATTCGGGGTTGTTACATTTCTTTGCCCCGTCAAGCGATTCAATCAACGCGCCTTCCAGATTGGCGAACAGAATATCTGCACCGGCAAAATACTCTTTCACAAGGCTGAACGAGCGGCTGCAATCGTTGTTGGGCGGCAGATATTGCCCGTCGGGGAACATGGTGCCCATCATCACGTCGCCCACAGCCACCACCTGAACGGTATCTTTCAATAATTGACAATGGACAGTTGACAATGGACAATTGAGGGCGAAAAGCACGGCAACAGCGTATAAAAAGCGCTTGTTCAAAAATATCTTAATATGAAAATCAGTCATTTAATTTAAAATTTGAGGTAGCAAAGATAAGCATTTGCAGGGAAATTTGGCTTCATTATAATAATACTCCAATATTTTTTTGAATATTTCTATCCTATTTTTCATTGCGATTCAAAAAAGTTGTATCATTCCTCGATATTTTTCAAATTTATTCGTCTGTGTGTAAATTGAAAAATTTCATGTATCTTTGCCAAATTTTTTAAACCACTTGAATTATGTCATTCTTCACAGACAAGATTTTATATGAAGGACTTACCTTCGATGATGTATTACTTATTCCGGCGTATTCCGAAGTACTTCCGCGCACTGTTGAGTTGTCCACACAGTTTTCGCGGAACATTCATCTGAATATCCCTATTGTGTCTGCCGCCATGGACACCGTTACCGAGTCGAACCTTGCTATTGCCATTGCGCGTGAGGGAGGCATCGGAGTTATCCACAAAAACATGGGCATCGAAGAGCAGGCTAAGCAGGTGAAGATAGTGAAACGCGCCGAAAACGGCATGATTTACGACCCCGTTACCATCAATGTGAATGCTACGGTAGGGGACGCCAAACACCTGATGCAAGAGTTCAAAATAGGCGGCATTCCGGTGGTGGATAACCACAAGTTGGTGGGAATCCTCACCAATCGCGACCTTCGTTTCGAGGAAGACCTGAAACGTCCTGTTACAGAGGTCATGACCAAAGACAATATCATCACAGCCACAGCCGGTACCAATTTGGAAAAAGCGGCAGAAATACTGCAACATCACAAGATTGAGAAACTTCCGGTGGTGGATGAAAACAATCAGTTGATAGGATTGATAACCTACAAGGACATTACCAAAGCCAAAGACCGCCCCAATTCCTGCAAAGACAAGTTCGGGCGTTTACGCGTGGCAGCTGCCGCAGGCGTTTCGTCCGACACCCTCGAACGCATTGAGGCATTGGTGAAAGCCGATGTGGACGCGGTAGTGATTGATTCGGCACACGGACACAGCCGGAACATCATTGAAACCGTCAAACAAGCCAAGAAACATTTTCCCGACACCGATATTATCGCCGGAAACATTGCTACGGCAGAGGCTGCCAAGATGCTTGCCGAATTAGGCGTGGACGGTGTGAAGGTGGGGATTGGTCCCGGCTCTATCTGCACCACCCGTATCGTGGCAGGCGTGGGCGTTCCACAACTTTCAGCCATCTACAATGTGGCACAGGCGCTGAAAGAAAGCGGCATCCCTGTGATTGGCGACGGCGGCTTGCGCTATTCGGGCGACATCGTGAAAGCGCTGGCAGCAGGAGCCGACACCGTTATGGCAGGTTCGCTCTTTGCAGGCGTGGATGAGTCACCCGGAGATACTATCATCTACAACGGCAGAAAATACAAGTCCTATCGCGGCATGGGTTCCATCGAAGCCATGCAGAAAGGCTCAAAAGACCGCTATTTTCAAGATATGGAAGACGACATCAACAAATTGGTGCCCGAAGGCATCGAAGCGCGTGTGCCCTTCAAAGGCAATTTGACAGAGGTGGTCTATCAGTTACTCGGCGGTTTGAGGTCTGGAATGGGCTACTGCGGCGCATCGAACATCGAAAAACTGCACGACGCCAAGTTTGTGCGCATCACCAACTCAGGAATGGCTGAAAGTCACCCGCACGACGTAACCATCACTCGCGAAGCACCCAATTACAGCCGCTAATGCCGGATATGCTCGGACAATTAGCCGCGTGGCAGTACATTGCCATCATTGCCTGCGGATTGTGCATCGGTATGTCCAAAACGGGCATTAACGGATTGGGAACAGTCGTGGTGCCGGTATTAGCCGTCATTTTCGGCGCCAAGACTTCCACAGGTATCCTACTGCCGATGCTTTGCCTTGCCGATTTGTTTGCAGTAGTCTATTACAGGCGCAATGCCGAATGGAAATACATCGTGAAACTTGTCCCTTGGGCATTGGCAGGCTTTGCCTTAGCGCTTTTCGCCGACAGCCTTATACCGGACGACAAATGGTTCAAACTGCTGATAGGCGTTTGCATTCTGACAGGCTTAGTGGTCATGTTTTGGAACGACCGTCGTGGGAAAGACGCCACTATCCCTTCCGCTTGGTGGTTTGTGGCGCTGTTTGGCATCATGGGCGGCTTTTCCACCATGATAGGCAACGCAGCCGGTCCGGTGATGTCCGTTTTCCTGCTGGCAGTGCGGCTTCCCAAAACAAGTTTCGTAGGCACAGCGGCATGGTTTTTCTTGGTTATCAACTATCTGAAACTGCCGCTGCAATATTTCGCGTGGCACAACATCACCGTCGACAGCCTGCTGTTCAACCTCACCATGCTGCCCTTCATCGCAATTGGCGCGTGGTTGGGCATTATTTTCGTCAAAAAAGTGTCGGAAAGTCGATATCGGTTGATTGTCTATTTGCTGACCATCGTATCAACACTTTTGCTTTTTTTGTAAATCATGATACTCTATGGTGATTGCTTGTTGTTTTGCTTATTCCGGCAGAGAGTTGGTTAATGGTTGCACGGAAGCGTTCTCAATGATTTGAAAGTCTATGTAAGTCCGGCAGTGTTGCTCGCTTCAATAGTGATTAGTGTTGTTACAATACAATCGCTTCTGTTGGCAGAAAAACAATGACCATATTTGTGGCAAATCCGTTGGTAATTATATTATTGAAGCAAATTCCTTTTATTCCAATTTCAGGTTGCGGAATTTTTGAAATAGTAATTTTATCTTTTGTTTCGGCAGCATTGGTATGTTTCTCGCTGCTCATAGATAAAGCAATAGAATGGGTTAGATTGGATAAAATACTGATATAAGAAATATGGATTCGACATGATATGTCGTACTTAAAATTTACTTCGCCACAAATTGGCGGAGTAAATTAATGAATCAAACAAATCCAAACCACATTTTAAACTTCGTTCCCTTTTTTATGTGCAATGGCAGATACGACCATCAATTGCAAGGCGTGGTAGAGCATGATGGGCAGGAGTATCAGTCCTGCGCCGCTGTAACCGGCAAAAATCACTTTCGACATGGCGGTGCCGTGCACCAATGACTTTTTGGAAGCGCAAAACTGTGCGGTGATGGTGTCTTCGCGGTTCATTTTCATCCGGTGGCAGACAAAAGTCACTATTCCGAACACGGTAAAGAACAGCAGCACCATGCCGGCGGCGCAAAATATGAGAGCGACAACGGAAAATCCGTCGAACACGCGATTGGTGAAGGACGAGCAAAACGAGGTGTACACAATCAGCAGGATAATGGACTGGTCGAACATTCGCAGGGTGGTTTTGTGTTTCTCTGCAAAGGTTCCCCAGCGTCGGTTGAGCAGCATTCCCACGGCTACCGGCAAAAGCACCTGCAAGGACAGTTTTGCCACCACGCTGCCTAATTCATGGGCGTCGAATCCGGCGTGTCCCGCCATCATCAGGCTCATCCACAAGGGGGTGATGAATACGCCCATCAGGCTCGAAACGCTTGCATTGAAAATGGCAGCCGGTATATTGCCCTTGGCGATGGACACCATCACCACCGACGAGGACACGGTGGACGGCAATGCAGCCACATAAAATATGCCCATCCACAGCATCAAATTCCGCTCGCCTGCGAAAAATGGACGAATCAGCAGGATTAACAGGGGAAAAACGATGAATGTGGCGAGGTGTATCAATATGTGTAACCGCCAGTTGCCTAATCCCACGCGCAATTTGTCGCGGCTAAGTTTTAATCCGTAAAAGAAAAAGATGGCGGATATGCCGTAATTGGCGATGGAAGAGAGCGAAAAAGCGCCCTGTTCCGCGCCAATTGCAGGCGCCATGTATGCCAGCGCCACGGCGGCTATCAGCAATATCAGGAAACCGTCAATTCCGGCTTTGGACAGTTGGCGGGTGATTGGGGTGCGTTTCGAGTTGCGTTCCTTCCTCATCGTGTTTTACCGTCTGCGTTTGCCTTTCTTTTTGTCGCGGTTGCCTGCATACTGTCTGTCCGGCTTTCTGCTTGAAGGTCGTGCACTGTTTTCGTCGGCAATACCGAGTTTCAGCGGGCGGTCGCGGTACGCCATCTGTTGCAGTTCGTTCATCACCTGCGCGGCGTAAGACTTAGCGACGCCGAAATAGGAATAAGTGTCGAAAAGGTCTATCTTTCCGACGGGTACCCTTTCGCCGGGCATCACTTCATTAATCATTTCGATGATATGCTGCGGCGCTAATCTGTCTTTTCGCCCGATATTGATATAAAGTCGCGTAAAATCTGCGTCATTGACAGGTTTTGAACGGTCTTCCTTATTTTGTCGTGCGTTTTTGCCTCTTTCGGGTGACATTTCACTCACTATATCGACAGCATCGCGATAGTAGGTCAGAAAACGGTTAAATTCCAACGATACAAAGCGCTGTATCAGTTCCTGCTTGTCGAGCCATTCCAATTTGCGGTAGATGGCAGGCAGGTACGATTCAATCTGCGCATGATCCACTTCCACTTTTTCCACGCGGTCAATCAGGTGGAAAAGTTGTTTCTCGCATATATTGCGCCCTGTGGGCACGTCAGCCATCTCAAACTCTTTGTGAATCATGTTTTCGATGCGACGTATCAGGTGTTTTTCCCGCAGGTTGACGATGGCGATGGATATTCCGGGTTTGCCCGCCCGTCCTGTCCTTCCGCTGCGATGGGTATATACTTCGGCGTCGTCGGGCAGGTTGTAGTTGATGACGTGGGTGAGGTTGTCCACGTCCAAGCCGCGTGCGGCGACGTCGGTAGCCACCAACAGTTGAATGTTGCGGTTGCGAAACTTCTGCATTACGTAGTCGCGCTGTGCCTGCGATAGGTCGCCGTGCAGAGAGTCGGCATTGTAGCCGTCGCGGATAAGGCTGTCGGCGATTTCCTGCGTTTCTATTCGCGTGCGACAGAAGACGATGCCGTAAATGTTGGGGTTGAAATCGGCTATGCGCTTCAACGTTTGATATTTGTCGCGGGCGTGTACCGTGTAGCAAACGTGTTTCACATTTTCGGCGCCTGCATTTTTCGTACCGATGGTGATTTCCACAGGTTTGTTCATGTACTTCCGTGAAATTTCGGCTACTTCCCGAGGCATGGTGGCTGAAAAGAGCAGTGTACTGCGCTCTTTGGGCACCTGCGCCAATATTTCGTTGAGGCTGTCCACGAAACCCATGTTGAGCATTTCGTCCGCCTCGTCGAGGATGACGCGCTGCACCCGACTCAGGCTGACTTTGCGCCGTTTGATGAGGTCGCACAAGCGTCCGGGCGTGGCTACAATAATGT
>JAISKR010000227.1 GCA_031260845.1 Bacteroidales bacterium | reverse complement strand
TAATCCTCTCTTTGCCAACACCATTGTGATGGCGGCGGTAAGGGTTGTCTTACCGTGGTCAACGTGACCGATGGTTCCAATGTTCACATGCGGTTTGGACCTGTCAAATTTTTCTTTTGCCATGATGATATAATTTTAAAATAGGTTTAAAGATGATATTTGCATTATTAATTATTTACTTACATATACTCTCGTTCCCAGAGCCGATGATGGGATTTGAACCCATGACCTCTTCCTTACCAAGGAAGTGCTCTACCACTGAGCTACATTGGCGATAACTTTGAGCGGAAGACGAGACTCGAACCCGCGACCCTAACCTTGGAAGGGTTATGCTCTACCAACTGAGCTACTTCCGCCTTTGAAATCAGTGGGGAGAGAAGGATTCGAACCTACGAAGTCGTAAGACAACAGATTTACAGTCTGCCCCATTTGGCCGCTCTGGAATCTCCCCGATATTTTTTTAATTTCAAATATCTTTTCAATAAAAGTAAGAACGCACGAGCCGATGGAGGGATTCGAACCCCCGACCAGCTGATTACAAATCAGCTGCTCTGGCCGACTGAGCTACATCGGCATTCTTTAACGTACTGTGAACAATACGCCAAAAAACGAGAGCGCAAAGGTAAGGAGATTTTTCAAATCTGCAATATATTTAAATTAAATTTTTCAAAAATTACCAAAAATACGCATACAAGAAGGCTAACAAGCCGCATATTCCGATAGCGATTATGTTGAATGGCAGGCTCGTTTTAAACAGTCCGTGTTCCAAAACGATGGCTTTGCTGTTCATATTCGGGCTTTTTGCGTTGATAATCAGCACCAATCCCAACAACATGAAGCCTACCACCAAGGTGTAAACCGAGTCAAGCGCAAAATTGGCGAACCGATTGAGGAAAAAAGCCGCCACAATCCCCACTAATGCGGCAACAACGATGATACGTGTTCCGGTGCGAATGGTATTTTTCTTCACCAAACCGCCCATTTCAGGCGATGTGGTCAGATGTTTCTTGTCCAACAGGCTGATACCCACAAACACAATCGCCAATATGATGAAAACATAGCCGATACGCACAATAAAGGGCATATCCGGTATCAGGAATTTAAGCGCAAAAGCCACAGGCAGGGTGAGAATTGCCGTCCACAGCGCGGCGTCGGCAGTGGCGCGGCGCCAGAAGATGCCGAGAAAAAAGATGAGGAACACGCCCGGATAGATAAATCCGGTATATTCCTGAATAAGAGGATATACTTGGTCGAGGGATGCAAATTTCGGGGCTATGAGCGTGGCTATGAGCAGGGAAGCAAATGCCACAACGCGCCCCATGCGTACCAATTCCTTGTTGGTCGCTTTGGGCTTGATGTAGCCTTTGTAAATATCCATGGTGAAGATGGTGGACGCGCTGTTGATGATAGAACTGAGCGATGAAACCACCGCAGCCGTCAAGGCAGCAAACGCTAATCCTGTAATGCCTGACGGTACAACGTTGTTGAGCAACCAAGGATACGCTTCGTCAGATTTGCCGATGTCGGCATGAAGTACATAAGCCGCAATTCCCGGTATCACCACCAACAATGGAACCAATAATTTGAGAAATCCGGCAAACGCAAGTCCGTATTGCGCTTCGCGAATGTTTTTGGCGGCTAAGCCACGCTGTATGATGTACTGGTTGAATCCCCAAAAACAGATATTGGTCAGCCACATTGAGCCCAGAATCACCGCCACGCCGGGCAGGTCGAGGAAGGCGTCCTTCACAGCGCCGTCTGTACCGTCGGCGATGATAAGCGTACCCTTTTCGATAATCATTTGAAAGTGTTCGGGCGCCTGACTGACGATTTCTTTAAGCCCTGCCAGTATTCCCGCGCCATCGCCTACTGCATTGAGCGTCAGCAGGGATGTAACCAACCCGCCGCCTATCAAAAACACCACCTGAATGACGTCAGTCCATGCTACGGCTTTCAATCCGCCGTAAAGAGAATAGATGGCAGTGAAAAGAGACAAACCGATGATACCATATAATAATGGTATGCCCAACACTTTTTCGAGCGCCAAAGCGCCAAGGTAACTCACCGAAGTGAGGTTGACAAGGACATACATAAGTATCCAAAACACCGATAAACTGGCACTTACGCGACGGTCGTAGCGCTGAGTGACAAATTGCGGCATGGTATAGATGCCGGTTCGCAGGAATACCGGCAGAAAGAACTTTGCCACAATCAGCAATACGGCAGCCGCCACCCATTCGTAACAGGCAACTGCCAATCCGATGGCAAAACCAGACCCCGACATGGCGATGAAATGTTCCGCAGAAATGTTTGCCGCAATCAGCGAAGCGCCTATTGCCCACCATGTTAAGGAACGGTCGGCAAGAAAATAATCGGAAGTGGTCTTCTCGATTCCTTTCTTGGGGCGCGACACCCACAAGCCCACTCCCACAATAATGAGAACATATACAATGAAAATAATCCAGTCAATCAGTGCGAAATGAGTCATATCAATTTTATCCGTTTTTATAAATGAATGGTCGGCATTTCCTTCCAGTCGCCGTTATTTTTAATAAGATTTATCAATTCTTCTACTGCGTTCCCTTCGGGGATATTGCTTTTCATCACTTCCCGCCGGCGATACAAGGTCACTTTGCCTTCGCCGGCGCCCACGTAGCCGTAGTCGGCGTCCGCCATTTCGCCGGGACCGTTCACAATGCAACCCATGACGGCTATTTTCAGCCCTTTCAGGTGCGACGTCTTCTCCTTGATACGTGCAACGGTGGTTTGCAAATCAAACAGCGTCCGTCCGCACGAAGGGCAGGAAATGTACTCTGTTTTGCTCATCCGCAGACGACACGCCTGCAACAACGCAAGGGCTATCTCTGTCCCCTTTTCCGGTGGATTCAACGCCGGTGTTGCCACCAAAATCCCATCTCCTATCCCGTTCAACAAATGAGCGCCGAAATCGCAAGCGGCTTTCACGCAGACGTCTTCTGCATCCGTGTCCTGATATTCGCGTTTCAGCACTACAACAGGTTTTCCTGCTGATGAACGGAAATTTTCCTGTTTCCAGACAATCTCACCCTCCGTTTCCCCTGTCGGGAAAATCGGATTCGCTTTCCGGTTCACATACTGCACAATCTTTTTCGCCACAGGCAGTTCATTTTCGGGGGCTTCGGTGAGCGAAACGCGAATCGTGTCGCCGATGCCATCCAACAGCAAAGTGCCGATGCCAAGGGCTGATTTGATACGCCCGTCTTCGCCGTCGCCTGCTTCCGTCACCCCAAGATGCACGGGATAGTTCATTTGCTCCTGCTCCATCTGCGCCACCAACAGGCGGGTAGCGTCTATCATCACACGCACATTGCTGGCTTTCATGGATATGACGACCTGACGGAATTGTTCCGCCTCGAAAATCCGCAGAAATTCCATCACCGATTCCACCATTCCTTTAGGGGCGTCGCCATAGCGATGAACTATGCGGTTGCTCAACGAGCCGTGATTGCTGCCGATACGCACAGCAGTGCCGTATTCCTTGCATATAGCAATGAGCGGCAATATACGCTCGTGCATCCGCTCTAATTCCGCGGTATATTCGCTTTCGGAATATTCCTGCGGCATAATAGTCCGCTTGTCGAAATAGTTACCCGGATTGATGCGTACCTTTTCCACCAAGCGGGCAGCGGTTTCGGCAGCCTTCGGGTTGAAATGGATGTCGGCTATCAGCGGAACGCGGTAGCCTCGCCGGTTCAGTTCTTTTTTGATGACAGCCAACTGTTCGGCTTCGCGGACTCCCGGCGCAGTAATGCGCACATAATCGCCACCCGCCTCAACAATGCGAATAGCCTGCGCAACGGTAGCCTTCGTGTTCATGGTATCCGTATTGACCATGGATTGCAGCCTCACAGGATACTCACTTCCCAAAAAAACACCTCCAATATTTACCGATTGTGTATGACGACGCATCAAAAAGAAATTTCAAAGTGCAAAAGTGAGAATAAAAAACGGGATGTCCAAAAAAATACTATTCTACCAGGGTTAACGCATAAAAAAATCCAAAACAGGTGGTTGTTAACAATTTAGCACTTTACCATATTTATAATTATTTGATATACAATTATATAATATCAATAATTATTCGCAACTTTTTTCACTTGCCCGTCCCCGCTACCTTCGTTTCGGCTACGCCTCAACTTCGACAGCGGGGACGTTCTTTGACCTCAACAACGTGGTGAAACTGGACACATTGTTGTTGTCCGTACTGAAATTCAATTCGTAGCGACTGTTTGTCAGTTGGTGGTTTACAGCCGACAAACTTGTTATGGAACACATGAAAAAGTATAACTCTTTTCATGTGTATATAAATTATTGTTTATTTAAACAATACTATTTCATTGGAACGTTCAATGTTTCCGTCTTTTTTGAACTGTTCCATTACCATTTTTACCGTCGAAGCGGCAGAGTCCAAAGGCACAGTAAACTCGAATGGGAAATCAGGCTTATGCAGTTTCTTCCATTCGGCGCCATCTATTGAGTACGAGAGCGTTGCGCTGTCGTAACCGGTATCGTCTTTATTCACATAGACAAAAAGGGTCGTCAGATTGCTTCCCATTGCCAAACGCATGGCCACAACACCGCTTTCGGTATCTTGCCGATAGGCTTGTTTCCAGCTTGGAGCTGGGTTCTCAAACTGTCGCCGCAATTCGGAAGACGCCGTTACGCCATCAATCATCAACACGGTTATGCCGCTCGGAGCAACATCGGTTTTCAGCGTACCGTCGATTAATTTTGCCGTACCCGCTTTTTTGTTGTCTTTCCAAACTTCAACACGGTGTTCGCCTTCCATGTTCAATGTGTATTCTTTATTAACGGAAATGTTTACCGGTTGCTTTTCTGCGGATTGATTGGTCAGAATCACATAAAACCGGTTGTTAGTATATCCGCACAAAAAATTTACTTCCGTGTTTCCGGTATCAATGAGGCGTTGAGGCAAATAAAGATTAACGCCGGTATCATGATAAATTTTCCCGGTGTGCTGTCCGTACAATTTACTTTGCAAGTAGGCAAAGCCTTCGACAAATTGCGAAGGGAAGTCGATATTGCCTTCCGATTTTACATAAGCGTCTGTTATCAAATAATCGGTCAATATGTTTGTATGAGGCCATATATGGTTGTAGTGGAACGAGTTTACGCTCAATTCGTCGTACTTGCGGTAAGGATATTCCGGCGATTCATAGACATTTGTCCGGTCGGTATTGATGTGGTATCCGGGAAAATTGGCATACCTGCCAATGATGGCCGAGCGGGCAACATCCTGCAACCAGTTGTCGTTGGTTAGATAGCCGATACGCATCATCCACGGGGCAAAGTTCGCCATGAAAATACCCCGGTGTCCGGTAGAAGTTCCCGAACTCTCGGACGTCAGTCCGATTTCGCTCAAACGCCAAGCAGGAGCTTCGGCTTTCGGAGCTTCCATGCGCTTGTATCCTTTGCTTTTCAGGTAAGCATAGTGCGGCGCCATTCCATCGGGATTGACCACCACATTTGCATCGGGAATCTGGGGAACAAACCATATAAACATGGCATATTGGCGAATACTTTTGTGAGCCGCCTCCAAGAAACGATTTTCCGCTGTTAGCTCATACAGTTCCAGAAGATCTACCCAGTTGGGTGTATAGCCTGTCCAGAAGAGAAATTCCGAGCCAGACTCGCTAAAACCGGAAGACGGTTTATTTACCCGTTGCGCCAAATATTCGTCCGCCCCCGATATAGCTGCATCCAACCATTGTTTATCTCCGGTGGCTTTGTATAAATGCATCGCGCCTTGCCATGTTTTGCCTGATTCTGTCTTGTCCAAATTGCGGGTACGAACGCTGTTGTATTCCTTTATGGCCAAATCGAGCAAGAACGTATTTACCTTTCCCGTAACAAGATACAGTGTAACTAATTCGCTTATCGGGCCGCAGGGGCCTTTCAATAAACGGGACGGCGACTGTATTTTCTGGTTCGGGTCGAGGCAAAACAAGAATTTTTCGCGCGAAAGCATGTATTCCACCATCGGATACGCTCGTTGTTTGAATATATCTTCGCGCCCTGTCAGCAAAGCTATCTGCAACGGATTGAGCGAAGATACATTTTTAACTGCTCCCGGAGCGTCGGTAGAATAGTTGCATCCTTTCAGACTGTCGATAAACAGGCTGTACTTGCTCATGCCGTAATCTACCATGTTGTCCAGCGTAGTATTAAGGGAAGCCAGTTCCTGATGACGGTAATCCCTGAAATTAAACAATTCGCGCCCTATCTGTTCAAAAGCCTTATTTAAGGTATTTTTCTTCACATACAAATTGGCGGAGAACGTAAATGTTTCGTTTGCTTTCATCTTGGAATTGATACCGCCAAGCGCCGGTGCAAAAATCTGGGCTTGCATTTTGCCATCCCTGTTTCTTAAAGCCACTCCAAAACGACTATTATTTGCTGTCGGAAGAGGCTCGAAAGGCATCTCTTTCGTATTAGCGACAACACCAATGGAAACTCCTTTGTAGGTAACCAGCGTAGTGGGCACCGGACAGCGGTAGGCTAAAGTTAAATAGGAATTATCGGGTGCTCTTTTTTCCTGCCAAATCAAGGGTTGCCACAACTCGTCAATATCCGCTATCTCGAAAGCGGGAGCACCGGTATAACCGATGGAGAAATAACCATTTACGGCAGGTGTAAAGCTGAAACTTAAAACAGGATATTTTTCCGACAAGTCAATTTGTGCATGAAGTTGTCCCAGTTCCGATTGGGGAAATTCAAACGATACAAGCTTTCCTTTCTTTGTAAGCTTGTTGGCTGTCAATACTTCATTTCTGCCGACGGCATACAAATTAGCCGTAACCGACTGTTTCCCTTTGTTCAGTATATCATCGTCAAAGCCATCGCCAAACTGGTCGGATTTGCGGGCGGTATATTTCAATTCTTGGGCGGTATCAAATGCATTCCAAACAGCCACGTTGTATTGCACCTTTTTAATTCCTGCCGATTTAGCTCCCAGATTGGGATTAACAGGAGAATAGATTAGGGTAAATACAGGAGAAAAAGTAAATTCAATACCTCCCTCTTTGATTACCAATGAGTTGTTTTTGACATTCGCTCCAAGAATATTCAAAGAGAGCGATAACAGGCATATTATAAATAAATTACGTTTCATGACAGTTGAATTATATTGAGTACGTTTTGTTATATTATTTTTAATTTTTATTCATTGTTTTTTGCCTAAACTATGATTCTAAAATCAGGCTAATCAAATAAATCAACCGAAAATCATAGTTCAGACTATTTTATTTTTCATCTTGCAAAAGTAATTCTTTTATTGTTACAAACCAAACATCTGCCATTTTTTCTGCACCTGCCTGATTTGGATGCACCTTATCGCTAATAGTATGCCGCGCCCAGTCAAATCCTTCCCCAGTCGATGCCAGCAAGACATGACGGTCGTTCATTTTTACGATCGTGGCAGCAATGCTGTCAATCTCCCTGTCCAAATACTCCACAGTTTTGCCACCAAATCCGGAATGTCTTATGGGTTCGGCGTTATATGTGTTTATCCTTGGTCCGATAAATTCAAACTGATACCCTGCTATTGACATCAAAAATTGTTGAAGGGGAGAAAGATAGGTTTGAAAATTTTCTCCTCCTTCGGTAATCGAATCTCCCAATCCCATAATAGTCAGCCGTTTTTGTTTTTTTTTGATTTCACGTTTGATAACCAATGTTTCTCCTGTATCTTCTAATTCAAAAATGTGCGCTCTTTCTTTCAAAAACTCACCCGGATTGTAATCGGGGTGTCCCTGTGTGCCGGTCTTGCCGATACCTTTCCTCATCAACGTTTTTAAATCCTCAAGATGTTTTTCATAAACCCCACGTGGAGAAGTCTTGTTCTGCTTGCACAGCGATGCTGCCATGCCCACTACTTCACCGAACATACCGGTGGTACGCATCACGCGGGTGGTGCCCAATGCCACGTGTGTCACACTAATGTGGCGACCTGCCATGAACAGGTTGTCCACATTGCGGGAGTATAAACACCTGTATGGAACGGGATATGGATATATTTTATAAGTAGTACAGATGGATTTGAACTCCTGTCCGGGGAAAAATTTACTGTTTTTCGGTTCAGGGTAGTGAAGGTCAATTTGCCAGGACGTGGATGCTGTCGCATCAGGATATTCCACATAATCGACAATATCCTGTTCTTTGAGGATGATGTCGCCCAGCAGACGGCGCGATTCACGTTTGCCTGCCACGAATGCCACCCAACCCAGCGATCGGTTGGCGTATTTGCCTTTATTGATGTGTTCGTTTTTCAGGAACGACCAGTTGGAGTAAATCACCATCATTCCATAGTCGCGGATGCGCTCGAAGTCGCTTATCTGGTTGTAGTTCATGCCCGTTTCCCAAGTCCATTCACCCATGTTTACCTTCTGAGCGCTCTCTTCATTAAAATTCAATCCATATTTAAACGCCGGAAATGGGCTGTTTTCGGTGTTTTGTTCGGAATACCACTGCACCGAACTGCCCATGGTCATTTTGTCGCCTTGATCGGGGGCTCTGGGTTCGTTATAATCGGCTTTCGATTCGCGCCCCATCGCAAAATCAGCGCCTGCAAGCACGCCGATTGTTCCATCACCCGTGCAGTCTGCAAAAACAGGTGCTTTGAACACCAATTCCTTGCCCGTCTCAATATGTTT
>JAISKR010000156.1 GCA_031260845.1 Bacteroidales bacterium | reverse complement strand
TATTAGTGCGCAACGGCGAAATGACAGAATACAAGGCAAGCAAAATGCCTGTAGGAATTTATGTGAAAGAAAACGATTTTGCCAATAACGACATCCAATTGGAACGCGGCGATATGCTCTACATCTTTTCCGACGGCTACGCCGACCAATTCGGCGGTACGGACGGTTCCAAATACATGTCGAAAACATTCAAACGCCTGCTCGTTTCCATATCCTCCCTGCCTTTGGACGACCAAAAAGAACAACTCGGACAGGCACACGATGAATGGCGCGGCGACGGAAGTCAGGTAGATGACTTGTTGGTGATGGGAATCAGGATTTAAACAAGGAAACCGATTAGTTCGAAACTGCAATGGATAATATACTGAACCCCTGTTGAAAGCGAGAATAACTTTCTTAACGCTTCGCTAAAAGTTATTGCCCGATTCCAATATGGCAACATTATCAACATTTTTTAAGATAAATTCGCATTTACTAATTGAACTCACGATTGCGTTTTTATGGCTTTTAGGCGGTGATTATTCGAACAAAAACGGCTTAGTCACAAGCAATTTACTGCGTTGTTCTTCAAAAAAGAATTTCTTTTCTCCGAAAGCCGGCTTCAACTGATTGAACCATGTCGCCTTTGAATCATAATAACGTTTCGCACCGGTATCCCGCGCAATGAACATATAATAAGGAATACAATTCAAGTCAACCTGTTTTCTCCACATCTCGCTCCATAGTTCCGGCTTATCATTGATATGACGCAAAAGGGGCGATTGCGTTCGTATCTGGGCGCCTGTATTCCGTATTTTGACAATCGTCTCCTGAACGCCAAGTGTCGATAACTCCCTCGGATGGTTAAAATGGGCTTGTACGGACAGATTTTTTTGGTAACACGTTTTTAGTAAATCGTATTACCGATAACAATCTGATTACGAAACTGATATGTAAAAAGTGTTACGAATTATTAAAACAGTAACACTTTTTTCTTTTCATATCATTTTAAATCTTTTCAAAGTCAGCGAATTGAGAATTACGGAAACGGAACTCAATGCCATGGCGGCTCCTGCGAAACCCGGGTGAAGGAATCCAAGCGCGGCAATGGGAATGCCTGCCACATTATAGACAAACGAAAAGAACAGATTTTGCTTGATTTTACCGATGGTTTTTTGCGACAGACGGATTGCCGGAAGCAATGTGCGCAGGTCGCTGCGGATAAGTATGATGTCGGCGGTTTCGATGGCAATATCGGTGCCTGTGCCCATACCGATGCCGATGTCGGCGGTCGCCAATGCCGGCGCATCATTGATGCCGTCGCCTACCATCCCCACCCTTTTACCGGATTTTTTCAAAAGGGCTATTTGCGCTGCCTTGTCTCCGGGCAACACCTCTGCCAATACCTTGTCCACTTGCAGTTGTGCGCCTGCAATGTTGGCTACTCGGCGATTATCGCCCGTCAGCATGATGGTTTCGATGTTCATGTTGCGTAGAGCGGTTATCACTCCCTGCGCTTCGGGTTTCAGACGGTCGGCAACCGCGAAGATGGCGGCGGGCTGATGCTCCACGCTCATCAGCATCGGCGTTTCGCCCCGTTGGTCATACTCTGCCAATCTGCTGATGAGGTCTGCGGCGTTCAAACCTTCCTCCTCAAAGAGTTTTGCCGTGCCGATGCTGATGTTTTTCCCATCCACAACGGCTTTAATCCCTTTCCCCGGTATCGCTTCAAAACTATCGGGGTCGCCGTAGATGCTGTCGGGCATTTGTTGTCTGCTGTAAGTGGCTATCGCCTGTCCCAACGGATGTTCCGACCGTTTTTCGGCAACGGCAGCCATACGCAGCAATTCCTCAGGCGTGCCGGCTAACGCCTCAAAAGCGGTCAGCACGGGCTTACCTTCCGTGAGCGTGCCTGTTTTGTCGAAGACCAAGGTGCGGATTTGGCTCAGTCCTTCCAATGTGTCCCCGCCCTTGAACAGAATGCCGTTTTCGGCGCCTTTGCCCGTTCCCGTCATGATGGCGGTGGGGGTAGCCAATCCCAATGCGCAGGGGCAGGCGATGACCAACACTGCCACCGCGTTGATAATTGCCTGATGCAACTCTCCGCCCGCTACAAGCCATGCAGCAAAAGTGACGAATGCTATCGCCGCCACTACCGGCACAAAAACACCTGCCACCTTATCGGCAATGCCCTGTATCGGCGCTTTGGCAGTCTGTGCATCCTCTACCATGCGGATTATCTGCGAAAACACTGTATCCTTGCCCACTTTGGTAGCCGTAAATGTGATAGCGCCGTATTGATTGATGGTGGCGCCAACAACGGCGTCGCCTGCGTTTTTCTCGACAGGCAGCGGCTCGCCGGTAATCATGGATTCGTCAACCGCGCTGTGTCCCTCGGTGATGATGCCGTCCACCGGTATTTTCTCACCCGGACGCACCACGATGCTGTCCCCCGCTTGAAGTTCCTCAACAGCGATTTCTGTTTCGTAACCATTGCGGATGACGTGCGCTGTTCGCACCTGCAAACCCGCCAGTTTGCCGATAGAATCGGAAGTATGTCGTTTCGCCTTCGCTTCGAGCGTTTTTCCCAACAGTACGAAAGTGATAATCATTGCTGCCGATTCAAAGTAAAGATGGGGCATTTCTCCGGCAGGGTGGAAAAGCAGATTGTAGAGGCTGTAAAAAAAGGCTGCCGACGTGCCCAACGCCACTAATACGTCCATATTTGCGCTGCGTGAGCGAAGCGCATAAAATGCCTGCCGGTAAAACCGCGCCCCTATGACAAACTGCACAGGCGCCGTCAGCGCTAATTGCACCCATCCGGAATGCAAAAAGTGCAATGCCGGAATGTGCAGATTTAGCGCCATCATCAGCATGGACAACATCATGGGCACAGTGAGAACGATGGACGTCACAAGAGAAATCGTCATTTGCCGGATGTGTCCTGAAAATACGTCTTTATCTGGTGTGAATAACTTAAATCCCAACTGCTGCACGGCTTTGATGATGTCTTTGCCCGTCACCCGTTCCGAATCATACACCACCGTCAATTCTTCCAATGCAAAATTGACGACGGCAAGGCTTACACCGTCCGCTGCCGATAACCTTTTCTCTATATTGGCAGCGCAATTGGCGCAGTGCATCCCGACAATTTTATATTTTTCCTTTATCATCACTTTGAGTGTAAAATCTGACAAAAATACGGATAAAATGGATACCCGAATGATATTCCAAATAAAAAAGTGCAAAAATGTGTATATGAAATCAAGTAA
>JAISKR010000144.1 GCA_031260845.1 Bacteroidales bacterium | reverse complement strand
CTTCTATGCCCGCGTCAAGTATCGCCTCCCACGAGGCGGTGGCAAATTCGGGCGTTCCCATAAAAATAATGCGCATAAAATTAGGATTTGGTAACTAACTCTAAACTGTGCCCCATTTTGTCGTGCTTGGTTTGCAAATATTTGCGATTGTATTGATTGGGCGGTATTTCAAGCGGCACGTTTTCCACAATGTGGATGCCATAGCCTTCCAAGGCAATTCGTTTCACCGGATTGTTGGTCATCAGGCGAATAGAGCCAAGTCCTAACTCGCGAAGGATGCTTGCACCAACGCCGTAATCCCGTTCATCCGCTTTAAAACCAAGGTCAATATTGGCTTCCACCGTGTCGCGTCCCTGCTCTTGCAGTTTGTAAGCCGCTATTTTGTTGAACAGTCCTATCCCTCGCCCTTCCTGACTGAGATACACCAATACGCCCTTTCCTTCTTTTTCAATCAGGCGTAAGGCGTGTTGCAGTTGTTCCCCGCAGTCGCAGCGGTAAGAGCCGAGTATATCGCCGGTGAGACATGACGAATGTACCCGAACCAGCACCGGTTCGTCTTTTTGCCATGTACCCTTTATGATAGCCAGATGTTCCAAGTCATTCGATTTCTGTACAAATGGAATCACCTCAAAATCGCCGTATTTGGTCGGAAGTTTCACTCTGTCGCCCATTTTCACAATGGTTTCCTGTTGCAGACGGTATTTAATCAAATCTTCGATGGAAATAATTTTCAGTCCGAATTTGTCGGCAATCCGGAAAAGTTGGGGAAGCCGCGCCATCGTGCCGTCTTCGTTGAGTATCTCCACCAATGCGCCGCCAGGCTGTAATCCTGCCAGACGAGTAAGGTCAACCACCGCTTCCGTATGCCCCGGACGTCGCAACACTCCCTTTTCCTTGGCTTTCAGCGGCGCAATATGCCCCGGTCTGGCAAGGTCTTCGGGGCGTGTGTTTTCGTGCACCAATGCGCGGATGGTTTTGGCACGGTCGGCGGTAGAAATGCCGGTGGTGCAGCCCTGTCCGATTAAATCCACCGACACGGTGAAAGGCGTTTCGTGCAGCGAGGTGTTGACGCCCACCATCATGTCCAATTCAAGTTCTTCGCAGCGTTTTTCCGGTAGCGGCGCACAGAGCATACCGCGTCCGTAAGTCACCATAAAATTGACTATTTCGGGCGTCACCGCTTCTGCGGCGCAGATAAAATCGCCTTCGTTTTCGCGGTTTTGGTCGTCCACCACAATAATCACCTTCCCCGACCGGATGTCTTCAATCGCTTCTTCTATCGTATTTAGCGTGTTCTTAGCCATTAAAATATATTATAAGCCCAATTTATCTTTAAAATAACCTATTGTCTTTGTTAATCCTTCTTCCAGCGGCACTACCGGCTTCCATCCTCCTAATTTTTCGGATGCCAGCGTAATGTCGGGCTTGCGTTGGATGGGGTCGTCCTGCGGAAGCGGAAGAAATTCAAGTTTTGACTTTGAGCCGGTGAGTCGAATGACCATCTCTGCAAGTTGTTTGATGGTAAATTCTCCCGGATTGCCCACATTGACAGGTCCTGTGAAATCGTCGCCGGTGTTCATCAAGCGAATCATGCCTTCCACCAAGTCGTCCACATATTGGAAACTGCGTGTTTGCTGCCCGTCGCCGTATATGGTGATGGCTTTGTTCTGTAATGCCTGTACAATGAAGTTGGATACCACCCGTCCGTCGTTGGGGTGCATCTTGGGTCCATAGGTGTTGAAAATGCGGATGAGTTTGATGCGAACGCCGTTCTGTTGATGGTAGTTCATGAAAAGCGATTCGGCGCAACGCTTCCCTTCGTCATAACAGGAACGGATACCTATCGGATTGACGTGTCCCCAGTAGGATTCCGGTTGCGGATGAATGTGCGGGTCGCCATACACCTCGCTGGTGGACGCTTGCAGTACCTTTGAGCGCGTTCTTTTGGCTAATCCAAGCATATTGATAGCGCCCATCACCGATGTTTTGATGGTTTTGATGCCATTGTACTGGTAATGTACCGGCGAAGCGGGGCAAGCCAGATTGAAAATCTCATCTACCTCAGCATAAAAGGGCGTTACCACGTCATGGCGCACCAATTCAAAATAGGGATTGCCGATTAGGTGCACAATATTTTCCTTTGAACCGGTGAAAAAATTATCTAAACAAATCACCTCATTGCCTTCGCGCAACAGTCTGTCGCACAAATGCGAACCTATAAATCCGGCTCCTCCGGTCACTAATACTCTTTTCATCGTTTTTTTATGTTTTTATTACGTTATGAATCGGCTACAAAAGTAATTGTTTTTCCAATACAATTTTAATACAATTATTGTCAGGCGTTCAAGTTATTGAATAATATATGATTAACATTTTTCACAGCGTCGGCGTCGGTGAGCAAATGACTGTATTCCTCATCCTGTACAGATAGCCGGATATTTTTGTACTGCATTCCGCTTGCTACGCGCTTTCGAAAAGTTCCGTGAAGTTCTTTCAATCCGGTTTTTTTGATTAACTCCTCCGCATTATCCGAAGTGATACCGCTTCCGGGCATGATGATGATACGACCGGCGGCTTTTTCAATCAATTGGCGTATCACACCGGCGCCCTCACCGACGGTATTGCAGCCTCCTGATGTCAAGATTCGGTTGCAACCGATGGCAATCACGTCTTCCAAGGCGCGGAAAAGGTCGTTACTGCGGTCGAATGCGCGGTGGAAGGTGACGCTCATGGCGTAACGACGGGCAATTTGCACCAATTGTCCGCAGCGTTCCGTATCCACCGAGCCGTCAACACGAAGGATGCCTGTCACTACGCCGTCGCATCCGGTTTCGCCACACAGCACAACGTCCTGCTTCATTATCTCAAACTCATCATCGTCATAGAGAAAATCGCCGCCACGTGGTCGGATGATGACATGAAGCCGGATGCTCAGTTTTTTCCGCGCCAAGCGTATCAACGCCGACGACGGGGTAACGCCGCCTTCGGTCAGTCCCGAGCACAGTTCCACCCTTCCGGCGCCGGACGATTGCGCCGTTAAAGCGCTTTGAATACTGTCAACACATACTTCAATCATTATCTGTAATATCAGAATACAAATGTATGAAAAATTTGTAAAATAACAGCATGAAGGCGTCATTTATTTTTGTGCCGTTCATTATTTATGTAAATTTGTCGTTTCAATTTTTATTGATTTAATACATGAAAAATTTATTTTTATCCTTGTCATTACTGGCTTTGTTGATGACAGGCTGCCATTCGATACCTGTTTACAAAGATGCTTCGGCGCCGGTGGAAAAACGGGTGAAAGACCTGTTGGCTCGCATGACGCTCGAAGATAAAGCCGCTCAGTTGGATATGCTCGACGCCGGCTCTATTCTTGAAAGTTCCACGCAAATGTCGCCGGAAAAGATGGATAAAACGATGAAGGAGCATACATTTGGTTCCCTTCACGATATGTATCCCGTATCGGCAGCACTGTGCAACGATATTCACCGCTACGTGACAGAGCAGACGCGGTTAGGCATTCCGCCCCTCATGGTGGAAGAGGCGCTGCACGGTTATCAGGGGGTAGGCGGCACCGCTTTTCCCATTCCCTTAGCCAATGCTTCCACTTGGGACACTACGTTGATGTATCGGATAGGGCGTGTGATTGCTGCGGAAGCACGGGCGCACGGCGTGCATTTGGTGCTCGGTCCCAACCTTGACCTTGCTCGCGAGCCACGATGGGGCAGGGTAGAGGAAACTTTCGGCGAAGATACCTACCTGTCTTCCCGCATGGCGGTGAATATCGTGAAAGGTCTGCAAGGAAACTCGCTGAAAGACGACAATGCAGTGGTTGCTGAGCCCAAACATTTCGGCATTCACGGTATTCCCGAAAACGGCAGCAATCTAAGCCCCGTTTACATTGGCGAAAGGGAAGCCCGTTCCGCTCATTTGTATGTCTTTGAAAAAGCCGTCAAAGAGGCTCATGCACACGGAGTGATGGCTGCATACCACGAAATAGACGGCATACCCGTTGCCGGAAACAAATGGCTCTTGACAGATGTGCTGCGCAAGGAATGGGGCTTTGAAGGAATCGTGATTTCAGACCTCGGAGCCATCGCTTTGCAATACAACAAGCATTTCACGGCAGCCACCGAAGAAGACGCCATTGCATCGTCTATCAATGCCGGCGTGAATATGCAATTCTATGATTTCACCCACGAAAAATACGCGCAAGGCATTATTGAAGGCGTTAAAAACGGTAAAATTTCGGAAGCAGCGCTCGACCGTATGGTTGGCGAGGTTTTGCGGCTGAAATTTGAACTTGGACTTTTCGACCATCCATATACCGACACCACGCTTGTTGCCAAAGTGCTGCATTCGCCCGAAAATGCGCGGCTGGCATACGATGTAGCCCGTTCTTCCATTGTGCTGCTCAAAAACGACAATCATACCTTGCCTGCGAGCACTGACGTGAAGCGGATAGCCGTAGTCGGGCGCTTGTCGAATGTGTCGTCGCTGGGAGGTTACTCGCCGAGAGGCGCTCACGGAGTGACGATTTTAGAGGCTTTACGAAAACGCTTCGGCGACAAGGTGGAAATTGACTGGCTGAACAGCGATATATCCCCTAACTTCACCGACATACCGCCTTCCGCATTTACTCGCGCCGACGGGAAAGGAGAGGGACTGAATGTTTCCTATTTCAACAGTCTCGATTGTTCGGGACAAGCGATTTACTCAGCGACAGAACAAGGCTTGTCGCACTACTGGCACAATCTCAGTCCGGCGCCCGGCGTCAACATTGAACCTTTTTCCGTGCGGTTCAACGGCAAAATCCATGTGACCACCGGCGGACTGTACGAGTTTAGCCTCATTGCCGACAATTATGCCCGTCTGTGGCTCGACGGCAAACTCATGTTGGACAACTGGGATGACAAATACACGAGTGTGACTACCACAGCCACGGTTTACCTCGAAAAAGGACGCGAAATACCTGTTGTTTCCGAATACGGCAAGGTGAACGACTTTGCCGGACAGCGCATTAAATGGAGATATGTGGGCGGAAGTTCAGTGGCGGAAGTCAACAAACGCACCACACAGGCTGCTGCAAAAGCGGATTTGGTATTGGTGGTGATTGGCGAAAGTGCCGATGAAGTGGGCGAAGCGAAAGACCGTCAGGATATGCACCTGCACCGGATAGACGTAGAGATGCTGAAAGCGGCAGCAGCAGCGGGTAAACCGTTGGCTACCATTCTGCTCAACGGTCGCCCCTTGATTTTGACCGACATTAACGATATTTCAGACGCTATTGTCGAAGCGTGGTTCCCCGGCGAAGCAGGCGGAGATGCTATTGTTGACGTGTTATTCGGCGATTACAACCCTTCCGGCAAACTCACTATGAGTTTTCCCCAATCGATGGGGCAGTTGCCGATTTACTACTCGCGCAAACCTTCCGCTTCGCGTGCTTCCATCGACGGCACACCCGACCCGCTTTACGCTTTCGGTCACGGTTTGAGTTATACCACTTTTGAATATTCCAATCTGACCGTCAGTCCGGAACACCCTGCCGTTCACGACAGGATAACCGTTTCGCTTGACGTGCAAAATACCGGTAGCAAAGGCGGTACGGAAGTAGTGCAATTGTACGTTCGCGACATGGTGAGCAGTGTGACGACGCCGGTAATGGCGCTGAAAGGCTTTTCAAAACTTTATTTGGAAGCCGGAGAAAAGAAAAAGGTAGAGATGGTACTGACGCCGGAACACTTGTCGTTACTGAATATCGACATGAAACGGGTGACAGAACCCGGTGATTTTAATCTCATGGTGGGGAGTTCTTCGGCGGATATTCGCTTGACAACAACCATCCATCTTGACTAAGGTACGGGATACATTGTTACAGGTTGTTATTCAATGGTGATACAGTGGTGATTCATTGTCCCCTGTTTTCCGCACAGGGACACCCATTTTTTATTTTTTGGCAGCCCATCGGACAACCATATCGTAGAGTTGGCGTTGTTCGCTGTCCATATTCAAGATTTTCGTGTGGATTAAGCGCGA
>JAISKR010000124.1 GCA_031260845.1 Bacteroidales bacterium | reverse complement strand
CCACTGTCAACGGCTTGCCTGCCGACAAAACGATTTACTTCCGTATGTTTGTTACCGGCGGAATCAATGACGGCTACTCCAATGTGGCAGCAAGAGGCAATCTGAAGACCAATACCCGCTTTGTCACTTTCGACCCGCAAAACGGGGAAGATTTGATTTTTGTGCCGGTGGAAACAGGCAACACAGTAAGCGCTCCCGAAGAGCCGGTTAATGGCGATTTGGACTTTGGAGGCTGGTACCGCGAGTCCTCTTGCGTAAACGAATGGAATTTCGCCACCGACATCGTAACCGCCGACATCACGCTCTATGCCTGCTGGAAAAACCCCAACAGCATTAACGAAGTGCAAGCCGGCAATTTGTCGCTTTATCCGAATCCGACAAACAATCAGGTTACACTAAGCGGCTTGCAAGGCAATGAAACCATCCAAATCTTCGATATGACCGGTCGTCAGGCGCTGACCCACCGAGCAACAGGCAACAAAGAAACAGTCTTTGTCGGCAATTTGGCAAAAGGGGTTTATCTTGTCCGGGTTACAAGGAAAGATTTTAGTGTGATGCTGAAGTTGATTGTGAAAAATTGATGTTGTAGCATGCATTTTTAAAAATGGATATAATATTATTCCGGCAAGCGTTGGATAAATCGCTTGCCGGAACAACAGATTGCTTGAATCAAATCCCGTAGGGTTTGCGATACGGGTATTTGTAGAGCCGGTGTTCTGCGGCTTCCGTATCGTCGCCGAAAGAACGGGTGGCTGGATTCCATTTTACCGGACGTTGCAACTCGGTGGCGATGTTGGCGATGCAGCACAAGGTGGCGGTGCTTGCGCCTACTTCTACCGGAGCGATGGGGTTTTTGCGCGAACGTACAGCGTCTAAGAAGTTTTGCATATGCGGCGAACTTATCTCATATTGCCCCGGCGCCACTTTTTCCTCTGCCTTAGCCAAGAGCGACGGGTCGGAACATTCGATATATCCGCGAGCCACTTTCAGCCAGCCATTGGTGCAGTTGAAACTGATTCCGTTGATGCCGGAGTTGTCGTTTTCCCTGAAATTCTGTTCTGTCATTACGATACCGTTCTGGTATTTCATGGTCAGATATTGCGCCCCGCCAAAGCCTTTGGGAATAAATTCAGACGGTCCCGAGCCGTCCATGCCGATGGCAGCCTGTGCTATGTCGAACATGTGAGCGCCCCAGTCGGCGGTGAAGCCGTTGCCTGTTTCGCGATACCAGCGCCATGCGCCCCACAGTTTCTCATTCTGCTCAGGTTTGAGCGTAATGGGGGGACACAAGTCGGGATGATAATGAACGGCAGGATTGTTAAGCGGTCCCAACCACTGGTTCCAGTTGAGGGTTGTTGGGATGGGCTGTTCGGGCAGGTCGAGCGGTCTTGGCGGGTCGCCTACTTTTACGAAAATGGTTTCCACGTGTCCAAGCGCTCTACTGCGTATCAGCGCGATAGCCTGCTGAAATTCTTTATCGGAACGTTGCTGACTGCCTATTTGCAGCACACGACAGTTGTCGCGCACGGCTTTCACCATGTTCAAACTCTCTGTGATAGTGTATGACAACGGTTTCTGTACATACACGTCTTTCTTTGCCTGACAGGCATGGATGGTCGCCAGAGCGTGCCAGTGGTCGGGCGTGGCGATGGACACCACGTCAATGTCCCGCCGATTGAGCAAATCCTGATAGAACTCGTAGGTATCGCACCGTTGGTTCACGTTTTGCGATTTCTGCCATGTTTCCACCCTTTTCTTGAAACGTTCGCGTTTGAGGGATTCCACGTCGCAACCTGCAACGACCTGTACACCCGGACACCGCGAGAAACTGCCGAAATCGGAGCATCCCTGCTGTCCCAAACCGATAAAGCCCAACACGATTCTGTCGCTTGGAGCCATTCTCATGCCATTTGTCATCGTCCAACTTGGAAGAATGGTCAATCCGGTTAATCCCAATGCGGAATAACCTAAAAACTTACGTCTGCTTATTTCATTGTTACTCATAACTGTTTGATAGATTATTGATATAAATAAGAAAGTCACAAAATTAGGAAAAAAATCATAATGATAGTATGATATTAAATTTTTTTTTCACAAATTTGCAGTAATTTTTTAACTTTAAAACACAATACTATGTCAACTCGTCGAGAATTTTTAAAGCATTCAGCCTTTTTAGGTGCAGCCGCCATGGCGCCTGTATCTGCCGTTTTCGGCACAAACCCCGTTAAACCGCCCAAAGCAACTTCCGCACCCAAACCGGCGAGTACCTACACGGTTCGACTGGCTTCTTTGCGTAAGCCCTCGCTTCCGCCGCGTCAAATCACCATTCCCGACGTGGAAGGGTTCAAGGTATTCAAAGGCGATTTTCATATTCACACCTTATTTTCCGACGGCTCTGTCATGCCGCGCGACCGTGTAAGGGAAGCCGTTTCCAATGGTTTGGACGTTATTTCCATCACCGACCATATTGAGTATCGTCCCTATTTCAGCAAAGGTGGACAGTGGAAACTTGCTGACGGACAGGCGGACAATTTCAACCTGTGGTACGACATAGCCAAGCCCGAAGCGGAAAAACACAACCTCTTGCTGATACGCGGTGCGGAAATCACGAAATCGACCATGCCTCCGGGGCATTTCAACGCACTTTTTGCCGAGGACGTCAATCCCATTGCTGCGGTAGTGGACGATTGGCGGAAAATGCTTCAAGTGGCAGCCGACCAAGGCGCGTTTCTGTTGTGGAATCATCCCGGGTGGGAGGCTCCCAATAGCGGTGGCATCGAAAAGGGCGCTCCGCTTGTCTTTACGGACGCTCACACTGAGATTTACAAGAAAGGTTTGATGCACGGCATTGAGATAGTCAACGGTAGCGAGTATTATCCGGTGGTAGGCAACTGGTGCAATGAGCGGAACTTAGCCATTTTCGCCAACAGCGACATTCACGCCAGCGAACTCGACACGTATGGCATTCAAAATCCATTGCGTCCTGTAACGTTGGTGCTTGCGAAAGAACGTACCCTTGAAAGTATTCGCGAGGCATTTTTTGCAAAACGCACTATTGCATGGGCAGCCAACATGATTTGGGGCAGTCAGTCGTGGCTTTCCCCGCTTTTCAACGCATCGGTCAATATGAAAGCCGTTACGCCCGGAACACTCGAACTGACCAACACAAGTTCCCTGCCAATAACGGTATCTATCGGGGGTTCAACGGTCAATCTGCCAAAAGACACGACTTGTCAGGTGTTCCGTTCCCCCGGCGTGAAAAGTATTACCGTTACCAATTGGTTGACAGGAATGAACAAGCCGCTCGGAGTGTCGCTCAGCGCCTGAGCATCTTATTTTCTGCCCGGGTAAACTTCCAGTGCGCGTTCAAGACATTCCAGTGCGTGCTCTATGTCGGTTTTGTTGATGACGTAAGCCAAACGCACCTCGTCCTTGCCTAATCCGGGAGTGGCGTAAAAGCCCGAGCCGGGCGCCAGCATCACCGTTTGGTTTTGGTATTGGAAATCGCTCAAAATCCATTGGGCAAATTTTTCCGTATTGTCCACCGGCAGTTTTGCCATTGTGTAGAAAGCGCCTTTGGGCATGGGGCTGTAAACGCCCGGAATACGGTTCAATCCGTTGACCAAAGTGTTTCGCCGTTCGATATATTCATTGTATATCGCTTCGTAGTATTCGGGCGGGGAATCCAAAGCCGCTTCGGCAAGAATTTGTCCGAAAGAAGGAGGGCTAAGCCGCGACTGGGCAAATTTCAGCACGGACGCCATCAATTCTTTGTTGCGCGTCACTAAGGCGCCTACCCGTATGCCGCAGGCACTGAACCGTTTGGACATGGAGTCAATCAGCACCGCATGGTTTTCCAAACCTTCAATCTGCATGATGGAATAATGCTTGTTGCCGTCGTAGCAAAATTCGCGATAAACCTCGTCCGAAATCAGAAACAGGTCGTGGCGCAGGGCGATTTCCGCTAATTTTTCGAGGTCGGAGCGCGAATACAGATAGCCGGTCGGGTTATTGGGATTGCAAATCATGATGGCTTTGGTGCCCGGGGTGATAAGGCTTTCCAATTCTTCCACCGGCGGCATGGCAAAATCATGTTCAATATCCGATTTCACCGGTTTGAAAACGATACCTGCAACGGTCGAAAAACCGTAGTAATTGGCATAAAACGGCTCAGGTACCAGCACGTCCTCGTAGTGGTTCAGACAAGCCATCATCGTCATCGAAATGGCTTCGGAACCGCCGTTGGTAATCATAATCTGGGTGTGGTCAACCATAATATCTTTTTCCTGATAATATTGCGCCCACCGGCGTCGCAACGACTCAATGCCCATGGAGTGGCTGTATTCCACCACACTCAATTGGTTGTGACGCACCGCTTCCATCCCGATAAGAGGAGTAGGAAGGTCGGGCTGTCCGATATTCAGATGATATACTTTGATGCCTTTGCTTTTGGCGGCTTCGGCATAAGGCGCTAACTTTCGGATTGGGGAAGGCGGCATAATCCGCCCTTTGACAGAAATTTGAGGCATTTCTAAATGAGTTCTAAAAACCTGCAAAATAAATACATTTCTTACACTTTTTCAAAAATAAATTGAAATACATGGTTATATGATTGTGATACATTGTATTATATGGCGGATATTTTCATCTACGAAAGTTTCGTAGATCTACGAAACTTTCGTAGATGGGCAAAATCATCCTTTGAACAAATATATCTTTCCTCTATATTTGTTCAAATTTATACGTCTGTGTGTAAATTCAAATTTTTCATGTATATTTGCGGAAAATTAGAATGATGAGCCGTAGATTTTTTAACACAACAGGACCCTGTAATCCCGAAAGGCATTTCATGCTTCCGCCCGAAGACAGGCTAAAAGGCGCACAGTTGCACCGTTATATCAGCGATGAGTTATATTGGGTACTTCATGCACCGCGTCAAACAGGCAAAACCACTTTTTTGCAATCGTGGATGCGCGAAATAAATGCAGGCGGCAAATATCTTTCCTGTTATGTTTCAGTAGAACGCTGTCAGGGAATAAAAGAGCCGGAACAGGCTATGCCGGCAATTTACGATGCAATACTTGAAGCAGCAAAATGGTATGACTTACCGATTCCGGTCAGTATGGCAGATAATCCGAGTTCAGTGTTAAGTGCGGTTCTTACAAATTGGGCTGAATTAGTTGCCCCAAAGCCGTTGATTATTCTTTTCGATGAAGTGGATGTGCTTGTCGGTGAAGTGATGATTAGTTTTCTGCGACAACTGCGAGGAGGTTTTGCATCGCGAGGCGCAGGAAAATTTCCCATATCTATTGTCTTAGTGGGAATGAAAGACCTGAAAGATTATATCACAGCCTCGAAAGACGGAGTTGCCCCAAACCCGGGTTCGCCTTTTAACATAAAAGAAGACTCGGCTATGATTACAAATTTCACCTTTGATAATGTTAAAAGCCTTTTCGCGCAGCGTACTGCTGATACAGGTCAGCAAATAACCGATGAAGCCATTGAATATGTTTGGGAACAGTCCAACGGGCAACCCTGGATAGTTAATTCGCTCTTTAAACGTGCCACAATGCGGGTTTTAGACGAAGATGATTATCAAACGGTGACAATAGAGCACATCCGGCAAGCCCGCAAGCAAATGATAGACGCCCGCGAAACGCATTTAGACGCCCTGGCGTATCGTTTAGACGATATAAGGGTACGTACTCTGATGGAAACAGTAATGAGCGGTGAGGCTGACCCCTCATTAGCCGACAGTGAGGGTTTCAGATTATGTATGGATTTAGGTTTGGTAGTCATCGAAAACGGAACCATAAAGGTAGCCAACCCCATTTATAAGGAAATTCTTGCCCGACAAATGACTTTCGGCACTCAAATGGCTATTCAAGAACCGCAATGGCAATGGAAAGACGCCGATGGAAACTTGGATATGGACAAGTTGATGAGCGAGTTTCAGAAATTCTGGCGGCGCAATGCCGATGTTTGGGAACAAAAATCGGATTATACCGAAGCCTTCCCGCATCTTTTGCTGATGGCTTTTCTGCAAAGAATCCTTAACGGAGGCGGGCATATTGACCGCGAATATGCAGCAGGCAGAGGCAGAATGGACTTGTATATCGAATATAACGGGCAGTGCTTTATCATCGAAATAAAAATAGTTCATTATTACGAAACGCCCGATATTGTTGAAGAAGAAGGACTTGAACAGATAATAATGTATCGCGACAAAGTAAACCCCGACGCCCAATCGTATTTAGTAATATTCGACCGCCGCGAAAAATCTATCCAAAAGCCTTGGACTGAGCGTATCTCGTGGCGACAGGAAGGCTGTATCAGAGTTTTGGGATGTTAATATTTATGACTGTCCGCAATCATAAAAAATAAGACAATAAAAATATCGTCAATAAGTGGATGGTATATTTTCTGATGAGGATACGGATAATGCAGGATATACGTATTTTAATGGAAAAGTAACAGTCCTTTCCCCTTTGGAGGTTATCAGGCAGTTGGATAACAAAAAATAAATTTGGTAGATATTGCCAAAAAAACTTTATATTTGCAGTAATTTTTATGGTAGTTGAGTTTTATGAAAATATATCAGTACAAACAGAAAATAGAATCAGTATTGAAGGAGGGCGTCAACTCGAATGAGGCGATATGCCGCTATGAGAAAATCCCTACCGACGTGTATGCCAATGCTGACGATGCAGTGGTGGAAGTGGCGCGGGATATCGTAGGACTAATCGGGAAAAAAGCCTTGCGCGGCGAGCCTTTTGTGTTCAGCTTGGCAACCGGTTCCACTACCTTGCCTTTGTATCGGGAATTGGTGCGCCTGCACAGGGAAGAGGGCATTAGTTTCAAGAATGTGCACACCTTCACGGTGGATGAATTTTATCCTATTCAATTGGACGCCGTACAAAGCCATTACCGGCTCATGAAAGATATTCTTTTGGATAAATTGGATATTCCGAAAGAAAATATCCATTTCCCCGATGGCTCGCTGGCGCCTGAACAGATAGCGGATTTTTGTGCCGGTTACGACCGCCAAATAGCCGGTTTGGGCGGCATCGACTTTCAAATTCTGGGCATCGGGTTTACCGGTCATATCGGATTCAACGAACCCGGCTCAACGGTTAATTCCCCTACACGTCTGATTTCTTTGGACACCATTACCCGCGTGAATGCTGCGTCTGATTTCTTTGGCGAGCAGTTTGTTCCCCGTCGTGCGATAACGATGGGATTGGGCGCCATTTTGTCTGCCAAAAAAATCGTTTTGCTGGCTTGGGGCGAAGGAAAGGCGCGAATTATCCGCGATGCGATAGAAGGACCAATGACGGACAGCATTCCGACCTCATCTCTGCAAAAACACGCCAACGCAAAAGTAGTGCTCGATTTGGCAGCCGCATCGGAACTTACCAGAGTAAAAACGCCATGGTTGGTAGGCACCTGCGAGTGGAGCGACCGGCTGATAAGGAAAGCCGTACTGTGGCTGTGCCAGAAAACGAACAAACCCATATTGAAATTGACCGACCGCGACTATAACGATAATGGTATGAGCGATTTGAATGCAGAACACGGTCCTGCAAGTTCCATCAATATCAATGTATTCAACGACTTGCAGCACACCATTTCGGGATGGCCCGGCGGCAAACCCAATGCCGACGACACAAACCGTCCCGAGCGGAAATCGCCGGGCAAAAAGCGCGTGATCATTTTCAGCCCCCATCCCGACGACGATGTCATTTCCATGGGCGGCACCATGATCCGCTTGGTGGAACAGGGACATGACGTACACCTCGCTTACCAGGTATCGGGCAACATCGCCGTTTCCGACGAGTATGCCAGCCGGTTTGTTTCGTTTCATAATT
>JAISKR010000122.1 GCA_031260845.1 Bacteroidales bacterium | reverse complement strand
CAACATCACCGCGATACAGGACAAACTCCGCAAAGCCGGTTTCACTCATGTAAAAGCTGCTTACACTTACGGTTTCCCCGGACATATCTCGTGGCTGCTCTCCATGAAATACCCCCTGCGGCTGCTAAACATATCCAAATTGTTCATTTTGCTGCTTCCGATATATTATTTGACGGTCATTCTCCCTTGCCTGCTGCTGAATCAATGCGACGTATGCGCTCGACACAGTAGCGGTACGGGATTGAAGGTGAAGGCGGTGAAATAATCATTTTTTTGCACACAGATGACACAGATTAGACGAGATTTTCACTGATTTCTTTTTATCTGTTTCATCTGCGTTATCTGCGTGCTGATGACTTTTTCTATCATTTGTAAATATTTTTCTTCTTATTTCGGGTTTTTTGCCAAAATTAATCAATAAACCAATTTCAATATTGGTTGCTTTTAAATAGTTAATTAATTGAAGTTCATCGGCTTCAACTAAATATTCTGTAGCCTTTAATTCTAATATGACCGTATTTTCAACAATCAAATCGGCTTTGTAATTTCCAACTACGTGATTTCGATAATACACCTTAATCGGTTTTTGCGCTTCTACATTTAGTCCGAGTTCTAAAAGTTCAATATAAATAGCATTTTAATAAACATTTTCCAAAAAACCAAATCCCAATTCATTATAGACTTTGTAAAAAGCACTAATAATTCTATCCGTCAAATCTTTATGAATATATTGTTGTTCCATTCTTATCAATTTAATCTGTGAATATCTGTTCAATCTGTGTCATCTGTGTGCTACAAAGAACAAGTTTGCCACGAATGGCGAGGTCTAATATCTTTTGTTTTAACTGTTTAGTATTCATAATTTATTTATTTTCCAATAGCCACCTCTGTCGCTACCGATACGTTCAATAAAGCCTTTCTCTTTGAGTTGTTGAATCTCTCTTTTTATAGTCGAATCACTTGTTTTTAGTAATTTGGCAATTTCAGTTCTCGAAATTTTATTGTTCATTTTAATAAATTTCACAATAAGTTGTTGCCTTTGATTTAAATTATCTACATTATTTTCTGGGTCGTATTCTAGGTCATTTAGTTTGTCGTTTTTTATAATATGTTGATTATCAATATTTTTTTCTGGGTCATAATTTTCCGAAAATTCCCGTATCTCTCCTTTTGCGAATGGAATAATTAATTGAAATTTCTTTTCAACAAAAGCAGCAATATAATCAACCAACGGCTTTGTTTGTTCTATGGTAGCATTAGCCCCCAAGTAAGGTTCCGTTCCTACATTTTTGTCGCACTGTCCCAATATATTAAGGTAATTTTTCCGGTCGGCAGTAGGAATAACTATCATCGGATAGCCATGTCTGTACAAAATGTAATTGACCAATAATCGGGCAATGCGACCGTTGCCATCTTCAAACGGGTGAATACGGATATAGCGAAAATGAAACAATGCCGCCAATGCCGCAACAGATAATGCACCCTTTTGTTCCTCATCTTGATACCAACTAACCAAATCAGCCATCATGGAAGGCGTTTCTTCGGGTGAAGCATAGTCAAACATCTCGCCGGAAGGCGTAATGACGGAATTAGGGCGCGTTTTATACACACCGGTATGTATTTTATAGCGATATTCACCATCGTTGCTTGTTTTGTAAAAATCGCCTGCAAGGATGGTACTATTCAGTTCGCGAATAAAACTTTCGGAAAGCGGTCTTTCTTTGTCGCGAGCCTCCCGCTTCATCATTTCCAAACCCACATTATGCGCCTTCATCTCCTCGTAATCGCGAAAAAGCGCCTCTCCTTCCGTTTTACCGAACAAGAGCAACAGTTTCGTTTGCCCATAAGTGAGCGTATTACCTTCCAAATGGTTGGAATTGTAATTGAAGTCGAACATAAACTGTTGGTCTATCCGGTGTTGAAGTTCCGGTTTCAGCGGCTGTAACGACTGCCATTCTTTGAGTAATTTGTCGATTGTGGTCATATTTTATTCAGATTGAAAGTGTTATTTACCAACAATAACTTACGCGGTTGAGTAACACGGGCGTTTCTCATTTCAAAATCAAGTTTATCAGTCATTATTTTTCATTTCAAATAAAAGAACAAATGTAGTAAATAAAAAATCAAATCATTTAGTTTTGAAAAAAAATCTTACTTTTGTACTTCGTTAAAAGCAGAGTCAAGATGAAAATATTGGTTGCCATATTAAGTTTGTGGGGCGTGACAGTCGCGCTATCGGGGCAGAAACTGAATGAAGCCTATTTACAAGCCAGAGCGTCTATTTTGTTGCAGCAGTACGCCGCAGCGGAACAGAGCCTGTTATCCATACCGGAAACAGACCGTACACCGGTCATGCGGTTTGCATTGGGCGAAAGTTACTATTTTTCAGGGAAATACAGCGAGGCTATCCGGCAGTTTGAGAGCATCGAAAGCGGCAGCATCTTGCCTGCATCGCAGTTATACATTGCCAAATCCTATTCCATGACGTCACAACCCGCCAAGGCGGTGGAATACCTGCAAAAATACTTGGGACAACGGGATAAACTGTCGGAAAGCGAATTGGAACTCGACCCCGCTTTGAGCAAAATCGAGCATAGCAAGGAATGGCGCATCCTTTGGGAAAAGGAATGGTATAATGCAAGCGAGCGCAAAGAGGCAGAAGTGGCGTCGTTGCTCAAACGTAAGAAATATACCGAAGCGCTGACCATCATTGATGACGCCACCAAGAAAAGCGCTGCCGCCGGATGGTGGATTTTACGCGCTCATGCGTATATCGCCATGGAACAGGACGAGCCTGCACTGGAAAGTTACCACAACGCCATTCAAGCACGCAGCAATCAGCCCGACTATTACGCCGAAGCCGCTGTGGTGGCAGTCAGGCTCAAAAAATATGCGCTTGCCTTGGAATATATACAGCAGGTGATTCGGCTCGACCCTTACCGCTTGGGTGCTTATCTGCAACGTGCATCCATTCTGGGACTCGCTAAACAATACGATGATGCACGTGCTGACATCAACTTTTACTTTAAGTACCTTCCGGCGGACGACAAGGCGCTTTATCAGATGGGACTTACCGAAACGGAATCAGGCAACCCCTTGTCGGGTATTGAATATTTTTCGCGACTGCTCGAAAAGGACAAGAGCAACACCGATTATTTCACGGCGCGCGCCAAAGCCTATATCAAAACGGAACGCTACGAAGAGGCAAACGACGACCTCGCACAAGCGCTCGACCTTAATCCCCGTTTACCGGACGTGTGGCTGCAAAAAGGAATTGCCCTGCATCAGGTCAATGATTCCGAAGGCGCTTGCTATTGCTGGCAGAAAGCCTTGAATCTGGGCAGCAAAGACGCAGCAGGATATATTTTCAAATATTGCAAGAAATAGGGATACAGTTATAGGTTGTTATACATTGTTATAGGTTGTTATAGGTTGTTACAGGTTGTTATACATTATGATAGGTTGTGATACAATAGTGATTCAGTTGTGATTCAATAGTGATTCAGTTGTGATTCAGTTGTATTTTGCCCGATAGGGCATTCATATCAATAGAAAACAACATACCGCGACAAACATTAAAACCTCGTAGAGGTTTCATGTTCAACCTACGAAACCTTCGTAACTCTACGAAATGTTCGTAGGTTATAAACAACGTATCACCATTGTCTCACTATCGTATAACTATGTATAACTATGTATAACAACTGTATAACCATTTTATTGTATTTCCGTTTTCCCTTCCAACAGTACATTGTCGGCGTCTTTCCCTATCCAAAGGTTGAAGATGCCCGATTCCACAACGAATTTCAGGTCTTTGTTCCAGATACCGAAACTGCGGTAAGGAAGCGAGAGTTCCACCTGTTTGCTTTCGCCCGGATTGAGGGTGACACGCTTGAAGGCTTTTAACTGTTTCATGGGAACCACCACCGACGTTTGCGTGGGGCGCATATACAACTGTACCACCTCATCGCCTGCACGGTTGCCTGTGTTTTTCACGGTCACACGTACCGTTGCTGTTTCGTCTTTGCCGATATTGGCGGGAATGGAAAGGTCGGAATACTCAAAAGTCGTGTAACTCAACCCATAACCGAAGGGATAAATCGGTCTGCCGTCGTCGTCATTGTAGCCATAGCCGCGTCCGGAAGGCTTGATGCTGTAATGGTAGGGTACCTGACCAACGTGGCGCATCCACGATATGGGCAAACGTCCGCCGGGGTTGACGTCGCCCAACAGAACTTCGGCAATCGCGGTTCCGCCCTGTTCGCCGGCGTACCATGCTTCCAAGATGGCGTCAGCGTCGTCCATCCAGTTATGAATATCCACCAAAGCGCCATTTTGCAGCACAACAATGGTTTTTACGCCCGTGGCAGCCAAGTCGTGAATCATCTTTTCCTGATCTATCTCTATGGTCAGGTTTTTGTCTGCATCCACCACTTTCGACTTGTCGTGATTGTCAATTGCCATTTTGTGCGCAGGCAGGGTAAGATGGCTGCGGTCGCCGCCCTCGCCTTCATGGATGGCGCCAAAAAAGATAACAGCATCGCAGGTGCGGGCAAGGGCTATCGGATTGGTACCGGTAGTATGCAGCACTACGTCCGCTTTGCCTTGCAGGCGTTTCTTCAATCCCTGACAGGGCGTCACGCCGTCGCCGCTCCATCCGTCGCCTACCGGACCTGAATAGTCGCCAAGACTGAGCACGTCGGCTGCCGGACCAAACAAGCCTATTCTTTTCAACTTGTTTTCCTGCAAAGGAAGTGTGTTGTTGTCGTTTTTCAGCAATGTCATCACTTTGCGTCCTGCTTCGAGCGCTAAGTCGCGGTGTGCCTGGCAGCGAACGATTTCGTCGGCTTTGGCGGCGTCCACATACGGCTCGTCAAACAAGCCCAACTCAAATTTGCAGGTGAGCAAGCGCCGCAGAGAACGGTCTATTATCTCTTCGGTCAATTTGCCGTCTTTCACTGCTTGCAGAAAATATTGTCCGCCAAAAAATTCCACATCCATTCCGGCTTTAATGCTCAAAGCCTGTGATTCGGCATGGTCTTTGGTCAGGTGATGGTCGTTGTTGACGCCATACACGCCATTGTAGTCGGACACTACAAATCCTTTGAAATTCCACTCATTGCGCAGAATATCGTTGAGCAACACCTCGCTGGCTGAGCAAGGTATGCCATCGATGGTGTTGTAAGCCGCCATGATGGAACGTGCGCCGCCTTCTTCCACGCAAGCGCGGAACGGTTCAAGGAAGACCTCGCGCAACACCCGCCACGAAGTGGAAGAAGCGTAAGAATCGTGTCCGCCGTCGCCGTAATTATCGACATAATGTTTGGGTGTGGCAATGATTCCGCCTTGTTCCAATGCCTTGGTGTAGGTGGCGCCCATGCGCGAGTTGAGCAACACGTCTTCTCCGTAGCCTTCCTGAGTACGTCCCCAGCGCGGGTCGCGGGAAATATTGACTACCGGCGCTAAAACCTGCCTCACTCCTACTGCCCGCAGTTCTCTGGCTACCGCTTCGCCGATGCGAGCGTAAAGTTCGTCGTCGAAAGAGGCTGCTATGCTGATGCTTTGCGGAAAACAACTTGCATTGCCCCATTGGGCGCCGTGCAACGCCTCGCCGTGCTGCAATACAGGTATCTGCCAACGGTTGGCTTCAATGGATTTCCGCGTGTCCTCGTTGATGGCTTCGGCACAGGCTGAGGCGGGGACTAATCCGGGCTTTTCAACATGCATGAAATGGGCTATATTCCGGACATTACCCATTTTAAAATTGCGCCGTTCGGCGTATTCCGGCAGAAACAGCAATTGACTCTGCAATTGTTCCACCTTTTCTTCGAGCGTCATCCGGCTTATCAAATCGTCCACCCGCTTGTCAATCGGCGCCTTCGAGTCTTTATAATCAACCCTGCCCCCACACGATAATAAACTAACCATTATCGCACAATAAATCAATTTTTTATACATTTTTTCCGAAATTATAATTTGAACAAAGATACATGAAAAATTTCAATTTACACACAGACAAATAAATCGGAAAAATATAGAGGAAAGATACGCTTTTTTTTAATTCGTTGTGCCATTGGCAGAAAAATGGCGAAGGGGGTGCTTAAAATGGGGGGCGGTTGCATTGGGCGGTATGCTTGTTTGAAAGTTGATTTGTATTTATGAATATTGCCAAAAACCTGTC
>JAISKR010000090.1 GCA_031260845.1 Bacteroidales bacterium | reverse complement strand
CTGACCGACGTCGAACAGGAACGAAACGGCGTATATTATTACGACCGTACTTCTAAATTCGATATGGAACGTATCAACAAGATATTTAGTAAGACGAAAAAATAGTATTGCGCAAGAATCCGGAAAAATCCATACCTTTGCGGCAATATTTTCGCTAAATGTTGGATTTTACACATGGTAAGCCTTGGAAACTTGTGCTTCAATTTTCCGCTCCGATGCTCATCGGCAATGTGCTGATGCAGTTTTACAATGTAGCCGACACCTACGTTGTGGGAAATTTCTTGGGAACAAAGGCATTAGCAGCGGTCGGCGCATCCGGTCCTGTCATTTTTGCGTTGGTTTCGTTCATCATCGGTATCGCTAACGGTTGCACCATCATCATTGCACAATATTTCGGTGCGAAAAACCTCAATAAAGTTCAGAGCGCCGTTGATACGGTCATCATTTTCGTACTGGTAGCCGCCTTTCTCATCATGCTGATAGGCTTGTTGCTGTGCGAGCCTTTGCTGCGCTTGGTCAATACCCCTGCCGACGTGATAGACGGCGCACGGACATTCTATTACGTCAGTATGGTCGGCATTATTCCCTTGTTTGGCGTCAATGTGCTGGGGTCTGTCCTGCAAGGTACGGGCGATTCAAAGACGCCCCTGTATTACCTCATTTTCTCGTCCGCGCTGAATATCCTGCTGTTACTGCTGTTTGTGCCGGTGCTGCATTATGGCATAGCCGGTGCGGCGTGGGCGACGGTGTTTGCCCAAACGGTAACGGTGGTCGTCATGACAGCGTGGCTCAACCGTCGTCACCCGTTCATTCATATCGCTTTCCACCCTCGCCATTTCGATTTCGATATTTTCCGAAAAAGCGTGCGAATCGGCTTGCCCAACGGCATCCAACACGCCCTGATAGCGGTGGGCATGATGGCGTTGCTGCGCATCGTCAATATGTTCAACAGCGATGTGTTGGCGGCGTATTCCATTGCCGGACGCATAGAATCGCTGGCGTCAGCCCCCGCCATGACTTTTTCCGCAGCCATAGCCGCTTTTGTCGGTCAAAACGTCGGGGCGCACAAGTTCGACCGCGTATCTGACGGGCTTAAAGCGACCTTAGGCATCTCTATCCTCGTGTCTGCGGTCATTTCTCTGTTGGTGGTCGTGTTTCGCCACACGGTCATGGGTTGGTTTACGACCGGCGAAGAACTGAACGTGATTGAGGTCGGCAGCCGTTACTTGCTGATTATAGCGCCGTTTTACGCTGTATTTTCCACGCTTTTCGTCTATAACGGGGTGATGCGTGGGGCAGGCGACACGCTTTTCCCTATGTTTACTACTCTGCTGTCGCTTTGGCTTATCAGAATCCCCTTTGCATCGGTTATGTCGCGATATATCGGCACCGACGGCATCTGGTGGGCTATTCCTATCGGCTGGTGTCTTGGCGCAGCCTGCGCTATGGGCTACTACCGGCTTGGAAAATGGAAAAACAAAGGGGTGGTAAACAATGGACAATTAACAATGGACAATTGACAATTTTAATCTTTGCGTATGTATAAATCACTTATCATCATCGTAATAATCTGTTTACAAGAATATTGTACAACTGCACAACCTGTTTATAAGCAGGAAGATGTAACTATTTTCGCCCGTTTCATGCAATATGCGGAAGCAGGAAACCACGATGTAAGCCGTTTAGCGTCATTTTTCATGGATACGCCATACGTTGGCGGAACGCTGGAAGGCGATTCGACGGAACGCTTGCGGATGAACCTGCGGGAATTGGATTGTTTCACTTTCGTGGAAAACATACTCGCGTTACATCTGCTTTTAAACGATACCGACAAATCTTTCGAGCGATTTTGCAGTATTTTAGAGCGTATTCGCTATCGTAGCGGCACATTGAACGGCTATTTGTCGCGACTGCACTACACAAGCGAATGGCTGTGCGACAACGAGAAGAAGGGTATCCTGTCTTTGCCAACATTGCCTGCATCCGAGACCTTTTCGCCTATGGTGTCGTTCATGTCCACCCATTGCGACAATTATCCGGCATTAAAAGCCAACCCGACATGGTGTGCAAGAATCTTGCATATCGAAAATGAGGTTAATAAACTGAATTTAAGATATATACCAAAAGAAAGCATCACCAAAAAATCCGGCATACGTGACGGCGACGTCATCGCCATTACTACTCATATCAAGGGATTGGATATTTCGCACGTAGGCTTTGCCCTGCGCAAAAACGGCGTTATTTACCTGCTTCATGCCTCATCGGAAGCCAAAAAGGTGATAGTGAGCAGCGAGCCGCTGTCCGAATACCTCGCCAAACGCAAAAATCATTCGGGCGTGATTGTGGCGAGAGCGAGGGAAGAGTAAAAGGATAAACTCGATTTACCTACGAAGGTTTCGTAGATCTACGAAACCTTCGTAGGTAGCCTCTATCCCTGCTGATTCTTCACTTCCGCTTCAACCTTTGCCAAGTCAACACCCATTTTAGCAGCAATATCCGTTCCGCAACGTTTGTCTGCCTGATAAAAACGGGCAATGCCTCGAATCACAATCTCTTTCGGAACGCCATCCATGGATTCGGCAACATTGGTGATGCCCGCCATAGCGAATGGTAAGTTGGTGTATCGGCGATTGTCTATGGGTATGTCAAATTATCACGCTATTGTCCTTTATTACCTTTTTTAGCGACCGTAAATATTTCTTTTCCTATTAATTAGGAATATACCCACTTTCGACAATAATATTTTTCCCTTCTTTTGTTTGAAGATATTCGTAAAGTTTGTATGCCATTGTGTTCCTGTCCAAATCGGAACGAATGACGATGTGAACTTCAGACACAAAAGGATATGTTCTGTCTTTGACTGTATTCTCATCGGGGAAAATGTTATTTATTTTGATTTTAGGAACATTTTCGTCTGACACCTGCGCCATTATCCTTTTATAATAATCAAATGTATAACATATACCCCCGCTGTCGTAAGCGCGTACCTCAGGGAAAACGCCTCCCATAGAAACTATCGGACTTTCCATAAACAAATCGCTTATTTCCAAATCCTTCATCACAAGCACTTCCATTACCTCCTGACTGCCCGAATTGCGCGGGCGAACAAAGGGTTTGATAAGTTTATCTTTACCTCCAACTTCTTTCCAGTTTGTTATGCTGCCTGTATATATATCCTGCACTTGTTTTACGGTTAGTGATTTCACGGGATTATCCATATTAACAACGAAAACAAATGCATCTAATGCAATGGAAGTTTCAAGCAAAGTAACACCAAGTTCGTCGGCGTATGCTTTTTCATCGGGTGAAAGCGTACGATGAGCAAATATAAGATCGGCATTTTTGTCAATCAAGTTCATAAAAGCGCCATGCGTTTGAGATACTTTTATTCGTTCCGCAAGTAAATACTTATCGGAAGATGGAAATACCCAACGTTCACCAAACAAGCCGCCTGTTCCCTCTTGAGGCATCCACTCGTAGTTAATGCCCAACAGTTTACAGGCGATGATCATACTCAAAGGTTGCGTGGACGTTGAGCCATCCACAATGGGATAGTTATCAATTGTTAAACCACTCAAATCAACGACTGCATCATCTTTATTGCAGGCAAAAAGCGCCAGACAAAGTAAACCGCCCAATAAATATATCTTTTTCATTCCCTATCCCTTTTGATTCTTCACTTCTGTTTCAACCTTTGCCAAGTCAACACCCATTTTAGCGGCAATATCCGTTCCACAACGTTTATCCGCCTGATAAAAACGGGCAATGCCTCGAATCACAATGTCTTGCGGAACGCCTTCCATGGATTCGGCAACATTGGAGGCAATCTGATTTTTCACCTCTTCGGAAACCAAACGGTACAAATCGCCCGGCTGCGTGTAATAATCCTT
>JAISKR010000056.1 GCA_031260845.1 Bacteroidales bacterium | reverse complement strand
CAACATCAGTCACGAAAAGTAATGATACATATATTGTATGTATCAACACCCTGCGAGAGTTGTGCAGACTATGACACGCTAATGGCGTGTTTATACTGTCTTGATGGGCGTTTCTTCGGTTTTAGGGGCTTTTTCAACAGCGTCATCCATGGAACAGGTGCCTGTAAACTTGCAACCGGGTTCGATGGACAGTTTGTTGGTGACAATGTCGCCTTTTACATGGGCTGTGTTTTTCAGCGCCAATAATTCCGACACTTTGATTTTGCCATCCACTTTGCCGAAAATATCCGAATTTTTGCAATTGATGGTTCCTTCCACTATTCCGGTTTGCCCGATAACGACCTTTCCTTTCACATAAAGACCGCCTTTCAGCGAACCATCCAGACGAATATCGCCGCTGGAATTGATATCACCTACTATTTCAGTACCATTTGTAATGGTATTGTGCGAATTAGACTGTTCTTCTACGAATTTTGCCATGACTTTTAATAAACGGTTTAAGGGTTCAAAGGTAGTAAAAAAATGAATTGATGACATTTTATCAAGAAAAATTTCAAAAAAAAATATACTTTTACAGCCTCAAATCTTTAAGAAATTTATCAAGAAATGCCCGAATGAAGATACTTCACCGCTTCATGCTCAAACAGTTCCTCGGACCTTTTGTTCTGATTTTTTTCATTGTTATTTTCGTGCTGTTGATGCAGTTTTTATGGAAATACATTGATGAATTGGTGGGAAAAGGTCTTGACTTGTCGATTGTAGCAGAATTTTTGCTGTATTCCACCGCCAATTTAACCAGTATGGCGTTTCCGCTGGCTATATTGCTTGCGTCCATTTTTACATTGAGCAGTTTGGGTGAGAACTACGAACTGATTGCTTTCAAAGCGGCAGGTATATCCTTGCAGCGCATCGTTTTCCCGTTGATTATCTTCTCTGTGCTGGTGGCAGGTACTGCCTTCCTGTTTACCAACAATGTGACGCCCGTAGCCAATCTCAAAATGCGAACCTTGCTGGATGGCATCCGGCATCAGCGACCGGAACTGCAACTGCGCGAAGGCGTGTTTTCAAATATGGTGGACGGTTACAGCATCCGAATCGGGGACAAGGATTACAAAACCAACACCCTGTACGATGTGCGAATTTATGACCACACGGAAAAAATCGGAAATGTGAACGTGATTGTAGCCGATTCGGGCTCTATGGTGGTGACGGCAGACAAACGTTTTCTCGAAATCACGCTGTTCAACGGGCATCGCTACAACGATGAGGTGACCGGCAAAACCATTGACCAGCCCAAGAACAACCATCCGTTCAGCCATCAGACTTTCGACAAGCAGATTTTCAGAATGGAACTGCCTTCCTACGATTTTGAACGGTCGGACGAGCAGATTTTCAAAAAGAGTTATGCCATGATGAATCTGGAACAGTTGGATTATGTGATTGATTCTCTGATAACCATTACAGAGAAAGAGCAGCAACAAATCCAACTGATTATCAAGCCAGCATTTCAACAGAGGGCTTTGCCGGCGGGGACTGTCATTGACACCACTCTGCGGGCTAAAATACCCGACCATTTTCTACCCGCCTTTCACGATAAGCCCAAAGCCCGCCGATTGTCGGACGTTCAAAAGGCGATTGCGGAAACCCGCAACCACAAAGACCAGTTTGCCGGATTGATAATGGAACGGGAAGCGATTAGCCACCAGATGTGGCGGTACGACATAGAATGGCATCGCAAATTTTCGATAGCCATTTCCTGTATTGTGCTTTTTTTCATTGGCGCCCCGTTAGGCGCTATCATCCGCAAAGGCGGCATCGGTACGCCTATTATTATTGCCGTACTTTTTTTCGTTCTGTACTATGTCATTTCCATAATTGGCGAAAAATCGGCAAGAGGCGGTTCCATGAATCCGATGTCGGGGATGTGGCTATCTACGGCTATCGTTCTTCCTGTCAGTATTTTCCTCACCTATATGGCAACCCGCGATTCGGTGATTTTTAATCCGGAAATATACATTAACTTTTTTACCAAAGGATTAGGCTATGTATTTGCTACCCAACACACCCCACGAACGCAAACGGAAACGGAAGTGCCTGCCGACGAACTGATGCCGGAAAACATGATTGCCTCGCTGGGAGA
Source organism: Bacteroidales bacterium (assembly GCA_031260845.1). GTDB lineage: Bacteria > Bacteroidota > Bacteroidia > Bacteroidales > UBA4181 > JAIRLS01. The sequence continues at coordinate 1,170 of JAISKR010000056.1, read as the reverse complement.
ACTTTCGCATCGTTGCAGGCTTTATATGAACGAAACGCTTGACAGGAAGTTAACCGCCGGCAAGATATGGTATAAACAAAAAGATGAGAACTTGGAAAGAATCGGTGAGATGTACGACCATATCAGAGCCGTTCTTCAAAAAACAGACATTGAAATGCTCAGGGAATCCATCGCTGAATATCCCGTTGTGACGCTGTACAATCCCAAGATAAGAATATCGAATACATGGCTCAAATGGGGCATTTATGTTACCCAAATCTGGACTTATTTTTATCTGAAAGCCTTGGTTCAGAAATTTACGTTGCGCAAAGAACTGAACCATATCATGTCCGCCAATCAAAATTTGATGACGGAATTAACCAGTATTTTATAATCAAATCGGGAAAAATGGCACCGTTACAACTCGAAAATTTCATTCGTCGCCAATTGGATTTGTGGCCCCGTATTGGTCAACGAATCCAAGAATTAGAAGCGGTTTCAGCCAAACAACTATCGGTGAACGGCAGTTTTGTGGCAGTGCAGTACAATCCGGCGCGGGAATGGTCGGCAGCAGCGCAGGTTGACAAAGTTTCGGTCAGTAAACGCCCGTGTTTTCTGTGCGCGACAAATCGTCCGCAACAGCAAATCAACATTACCCGCGGCAACTACCAGTTGCTCGTCAATCCCTATCCTATCCTTCCGCAGCACCTCATCATCGCCGACAGTCGACATTTGCCGCAAGCCATCGCAGGGCGTATCGGCGATATGCTGGCATGGGCGCAAGAGTTGGAAGGTTTTCTGATTTTCTACAATGGTCCGCAATCGGGCGCCTCAGCCCCCGACCATTTCCATTTTCAGGCTGTCGCTGCCGGACATACCCCTTTGGAACGTGTAATGAACGAACAACCAAACAATACCATACATTCACTAACAGGCTTTTCGGGCAGGTATTATATCGTTTCAGACGCCAAAGAAAAACCGGTATGCGAAGCATTCGGGCATATCTATCGGGAAATCGGCGCAACGTCAGGTGAAGAGCCGATGATGAATGTCTATTGCCGCTATTTATGCGGGACATGGACACTCATCGTTATTCCTCGCCGCAGGCATCGTCCCGAGCGCTATTTTGCCGACGACGACTCGAATATGCTCATCAGTCCGGGCGGGTTGGATATGGCAGGAATTTTGGTG
>JAISKR010000026.1 GCA_031260845.1 Bacteroidales bacterium | reverse complement strand
TCTTTATCGGTATGTTGTTCATCAGCAACAGCAGGTCGTCTTTATGGACGCCGCAGGTGGTAAACTGCATCACACGGTCTTTCTCAGCCGCTTCGCCCAGCAATGTTGCAAAATCATTGTCCTGCAACTGCGACCGATAGACTAATTCCACCTGTTCGTCGCTGCCTGCTATCTGCCGGTAGTATTCCTGAAAGACAGGAATCAACGCTTCGCAAAAGTTCGTGCGGCTTTGAAAAATGAGGTTTCCTGTGCGGATAAGTTGCTCGTTCCACACTTCCAGCATATCCCTGTCGAAAGTTCTGTTTTCGGCAAACGATTTCAGCAGGGCGTTTCGCTGTTCCAAGGCGCGGTTGTAGTGCATCATATTGTCGAGATAACTGCGGTCGTACTGCGAAATCACCTCGTTCATAAAACGCCGCCGCTCGTCGCTGCCGCCAAGTATGAGATTGCTGTCTGCCGGCGAAACCATCACCACAGGCAGCAGTCCGATATGTTCCGACATTCGCTCGTAATCCTTCATATTGCGGCGAAACACCTTTTTTTGCCCGCGTTTCACCCCGCAATAGATGTTTTCGGGCGTTCCTTTGCGGATATACTCGCCCTGTACCACAAAAAAGTCGTCGTTGTAGCGGATATTTTGCGAATCGGCAGTGTTGAAGCAACTTTTAGTCATCGAAAGATAATAGATGGCGTCCAGCACATTCGTCTTTCCGGCGCCGTTGACGCCAACCAGACAATTTATTTTAGGGCAGAACTGAAATTCGCTGCTGTCGTGGCTCTTGAAATGAATGAGCGAAAGCCTGTCCAATTGTTGTGTGATGTCGTCGGTCTTATTCATGGCTTGTTTTTGATGCTTTACTGCGCGGATGATGCTCAATCACTGTTTCTCTGAGGTAACTGCGGTCGAGATGGGTGTATATCTCGGTGGTCATGATGGATTCGTGTCCCAGCATTTCCTGAACGGCACGCAGGTCGGCGCCCCCCTCAATCAAATGAGTGGCAAACGAGTGTCTGAACGTGTGCGGGCTGATGTGTTTTTTCACACCTGCCATTTCTGCCAGATTTTTAACAATAGTGAACACCATTACCCGTGTGAGCGGCTTGCCACGATTGTTGAGGAACAAATTATCCTCACAACCCTTGGCAATATTCAGTTTCGCCCTGTCCTGCATATAAAAACCGATTTCGTGCAAGGCTTTGCCGCTGATAGGCGCCAAACGTTCCTTGCTGCCCTTGCCTTTCACCTTGATGAAACCCTCGTTGGCAAATATATCCGAGAGATGCAGGGCAGTCAGTTCCGACACCCGCAATCCGCAACTGTACAAGGTTTCTATCATGGCTTTGTTACGCTGTCCCGCGGGTTTGCTCAGGTCGATGGCTGCCAGCAGCGCGTCAATTTCTTCTACGCTCAACACGTCAGGCAGTTTCGTACCCAATTTAGGATGCTCTACGGCGCGGGCAGGATTGGCGTCAATGAGGTTATCCATCATCAAAAAGTTGAAAAACGCCCTGATACCGGACAATGTACGCGCCTGTGTCCGTGCTTTCATCGCTTGTTCGCCAATGTGAACGATGAACTCGGACAACACGGCGGCATTCACTTCCTGCGGCGTCACAGACGGGTAAAATTCGATGAGAAATGCCTGCAATTTGTTTATATCGTCCATGTATGCCTCAATGGTATTGGCAGACACAGCCTTCTCAATTTTTAGATAAGCCTGAAACTCATCTACTCGTTGCTTCCATTCCGTTATTACCGCGTTCACACTGTGATTAATTCGTATTGCATACTGCCCAAGCCCATTTTTTCGGCGTGTTCCAAGCCCGAACGCCAGTTGGTGTTGGGATGAAGCAGGTGAAACTTGTCCACGTCGTGAAGGTCGTTGTCTTTGGGCACTTCCAAGCGTGTGCCGGTGTTGGCTGCCGCGTGGGTAACCATGTCGGCGCAGGCTTTGTCCAACGCCACCGGGTTGAAAGAGGCTGCCATACCGATGTTGGGCACGATAGCGGCATCGTTGTGTCCCCAACAGTCGCACAAAGGCGAAACGTCCATAATCAAACTGATGTGAAAATGCACCTTTCCGTTCAGTATCGCTTGCGTGTATTCGGCTATCTTGAAACCTACCGTTTCGGAATTACTGTCCTGCACTGCCTGTGCGGCGTCGTATTGGCACACCGCCACGCATTGCCCGCAACCGATGCACTTGTCGTAATCAATCTGCGCTTTCTTCCGTTCGTTGAGGGTGATGGCGTGTGAGGAACAGTATTTGACGCACTGTCCGCACGATGTACAATTGGTTTCATCCACAATAGGCTTGGACAAAGAGTGCAATTCCAATTTACCGCCCGCCGAAGCAGAACCCATGCCGATATTTTTGAGCGTGCCGCCGAAACCCGTTTGTTCATGCCCTTTGAAGTGCGTCAGGGAAATAATGACGTCGGAATCGACAATGGCAGAGCCGATTTTGGCAGTTTTGCAATAGGTGCCGTTATTAACGGGAATTTCGCGATATTCCAGCGATTTCAGCCCGTCGGCAATGATGACAGGACAAGGAACGGCGATCGGGTTGAAGCCGTTTTCCATGGCGCTCTGAAAATGGTCTATCGCATTCGAGCGCCTGCCGGTGTACAGGGTATTGGAATCCGTCAGGAAAACCTTTGCCTGCCTGCTTTGCAGAAAAGTTGCCA
>JAISKR010000014.1 GCA_031260845.1 Bacteroidales bacterium | reverse complement strand
AAAGCGCAGGGCGACGCTGTTTATTGCGGCGGCGTCAATCGCATGATTTACCACCGTTACGCGCATCAGCCGTGGACAAATCCCACCCGCTATCCGGGTATGACGATGGGACAATGGGGCACCCATTTTGAGCGCACGCTCACATGGTGGCAGCAAGGCAAGGACTGGCTGCGCTATCAGACACGCTGTCAGTATTTGCTTCAAGAAGGTCGCTTTGTAGCCGACGTGTTGTTTTACAGCGGAGAAGAAGCTCCGAATGAACTGCGTGACAGTAAATTAGATTACGGATACGACTTTGACGGCTGCGATACCAAAGCGCTGAAAATGTTGAAAGTAAAAGACGGGCAATTGGTGTTGCCGTCGGGAATGACGTATCGTATATTGGTGTTGCCCGATAATCCTGCCATGTCGCCGGAAGTGCTGAAAACAGTCGGCAAATTGGTCAGCGCCGGGGCTACCGTTGTTGGAAACACCAAACCCGAACAGGCAGTAGGTTTGCGCGGCTATCCTGCCGGCGATGCAGAAGTGAAGCGGCTTGCAGATGAAGTGTGGAAAAAAGTCATTTCGGATAAAACGCCTTCGCAAGTATTGGAATCGTTGGGCGTAAAACCTGATTTCAACGCCGATGAAGAGGCTAAACTCAATTATATACACCGCCAAACCGAGGGAATGGATTACTATTTTGTCGCTTGTTCAAGTCAAAAGAGTACTGCGATGGAATGTACCTTTCGCATAAGCGGCAAAACGCCTGAATTTTGGCGTCCCGAAACAGGCGAGATAGAAATAGCGCCGGTTTATGAGGAAAAAGACGGTCTGACTACCATCCCCATACAGTTTGCGCCGTCAGGCTCTGTGTTTGTCGTTTTTCGTCAGCCCGTTTCCGCCGACCATGCGGTATCTGTCAAATATACCCCCCTACCAACCCGAAAAAACATAGGCGATTTGAGAATTGTGAAAGCGGAATATGGTTATTTTGCGGATGAGAGCGCAAGGGGATGCATCAATGTCACGAATATAGTCAAAAAATCGGTTGCTGCCGGTAAATTGACCATTTCAGCCTCGAATGGCGAGATGGGAGATGACCCTGCACCGGGTACAGTCAAACAATTACAGATTGATTATCGTGTAAACGGCACGATTAAAAGGGAAACCATAAAAGAAGATGAAACAGTTAAAATTCCGGCAGGTGCAGAAATCCTTAGAGCCTTTTACGGTTTGGTGGATAATGCGCCGGAACTTGACTCAAAGCGTAATGTTGTGAATGTTACTGCCAAAGTGAAAACTTTCGTCAATGAAGGCGCTCTGATGACAACGGTGACTGATGATATTACCGAAGGGAAAATCAATACCACTCACCCGAAAAAAGAACTTCGTGTTGAATATCTGTACAATGGAGTACGCGGTTGGGCGGCTGCACGCGAAAACCGAATAATGACCCTGCCGCCGGAGCCGGATGATTTGACAAAACTGCCGGAGTACGAATTACGCGCCACCGATGCCGGTACGCCGGAAATCAGCGTATGGAAAGCCGGCTCTTTCGAGATAGCAATGGCTTCGGGCAAAACGGTGAAAACCGAAGTAGCCGAACTGCCGGAAATTGTAGAACTCAACGGGACATGGCAACTTTCTTTCCCGCCAAACTGGGGCGCCCCCGCGCAGGTTACACTCGATAATCTTATTTCGTGGACGCAACATCCTGATGACGGTGTAAAATATTTTTCCGGCACAGCAACCTATTCAAAACCATTCAATTGGGAGGCAAAACAAGCGGCGGATACACGTGTGATTTTGGATTTGGGAAACCTGAAAAATTTTGCGGAAGTGGAATTGAATGGCAAATCATTCCCCGTGCTTTGGAAACCGCCGTATTATGTGGACGTTACGGACGCTGTCAAAACCGGAGAAAACCGGTTGCAGGTGAAAATCACCAATATGTGGCCCAACCGCCTGATTGGCGACGAACAACTGCCGGACGACCGCGAATGGGCGGGTATTCGCCTGAAAGAATGGCCTCAATGGCTGCTCGAAGGAAAACCCAGTCCGACAGGGCGATTCACCTTCACAACATGGCATCACTGGCACAGTGATGATAACTTGCTGCCATCAGGCTTATTGGGTCCGGTGCAGATACGGCAAATTAAATTGGCAGTTAACAATTGACAGTTAAACCTACGAAGGTTTCGTAGATCTACGAAACCTTCGTAGGTTATTCATATTGATTAAATAACAGGATGAAAAAAGTTTTTGTCAGTGGGTGTTACGATATGCTTCACAGCGGGCACGTGGCGTTTTTTGAGGAGGCGGCTACGCATGGCGATTTATATGTGGGGATTGGCTCGGATAAGACTTTGTACGAACTGAAAGCGCGACGCCCCATCAACAATGAGCAGGAACGCCTTTACATGGTGAAAGCCTTGAAATCGGTCAAAGATGCGTGGGTGAACAGGGGGAGCGGTTTGATTGATTTTTTGGAAGAAGTCAAACGCTTACAGCCCGATATTCTCTTCGTCAACAGCGACGGGCACAGCAACTTGAAGGAACAGTTGTGCAAAGATTTAGGAATTGAATACTTGGTGAGCAAACGTGTGCCGCATGGCGATTTGCCAACACGTTCCACCACCGCGCTACGTAGCGAATGTCACATTCCTTACCGGATTGACTTGGCAGGCGGATGGCTCGACCAGCCGAATGTCAGCAGTCTGCATCCCGGACCGGTTTTGACGATTTCCATCGAGCCTGATTACGATTTCAACGACCGGAGCGGAATGTCCACCAGTTCGCGGAAAAAAGCGATTGAGTTGTGGCAGGTCGATATTCCAACCGGCGATAAGGAAAAATTAGCGCGGATGCTTTTTTGTTACGAAAATCCACCCGGAACGCAATATGTCAGCGGCTCGCAGGACTCTCTGGGAATTGTAATGCCGGGGTTAAACCGCCTTCATTACGCCGGAAGTTTCTGGCCCTCAAC
>JAISKR010000285.1 GCA_031260845.1 Bacteroidales bacterium | reverse complement strand
GGCAATCGAACACAAAACCGCCGCCGTTGCCCGAATCATCGTTGGGAATCCCTTTTTTGTACGAAAAACTATACACCTTCACCACCAACGGTTTGCGGATGTTCAACTCGCGAAACTGTTTGAGATCGGTCATTCTACGCAACATATCCGCCATATACGGGTATTCAGGCGACTTTTCCGCAAGGATAGTGCGCAGGTTGTCCATTGCAAACGGGATGCTTTGCAGGAAATGCGGCTTTTTCTCGAAATAACCGCGAAAACCGTAAGCGCCCAGCACCTGCATTGTCCTGAAAAGGATAAAATGCTGCAACTGTCGGCGGAAATCACGCTCGTCAACCGTGGTCAACTGTTGCAATGAGCCGAGATACTCGTTCAGCAGTTCTTCCTTCAATTCGTTGTTGTATCGCGCCTTTGCCTGCCACAGGAAAGAGGCGACGTCATAGTGGGGCGGTCCCTTGCGCCCGCCTTGAAAGTCAATAAAATAAGGCTGTGCATCCTTAATCATCACGTTGCGGCTTTGAAAATCGCGGTACATAAACGTTTGATGAGGCGAATTGAGCAGTATGGCTGCAAATTTTGCAAATTCGTCTTCCAATTTATCTTCCTGAAAATCCAAGCCTGTGGCTTTCAGAAAACAATATTTGAAATAATTCAAATCCCAGATGATGGAACGTTCGTTAAATTCAGCCTGCGGGTAACAGGTCGAAAAATCGAAGTCCTGTGCGCCTTTCACCTGCATCTCGGCTAATTTGCGCATGGTTTTCCGCAGCATTTCCTTTTCACTTTCGTGGAAAACGCCCGTTTTACGCCCGTTGGCGATATAGTCAAACAACAGCGTGTCGCCCAAATCCTCTTGAAGGTAGGACATACTGTCAGCGCTTTGCGCCAGCAACTGAGGCACCGGCAGCCCTTTGGCGAAAAAATGCTTTGCCATACCGATGAACGCTCGGTTCTCTTCCAACGAAGTGCCGTTCACCCCTATCAGGCTCGTGTTGCCCCCTCGCAGTCGGAAATACTGTCTGTTTGACCCCGACGCCGACAAGGCTTCCGTCGTTTCCGGCTTTGCGCCCGTATATTGATAAAAAATCGTTTCTAAACTATCCATATCGAAATGCTTTTGAACAATTTTAAGCGGACAAAATTAATAAAAAATGGTGAATTATTTGCATTTTATAACCTACGAAAGTTTCGTAGATCTACGAAACTTTCGTAGATACCACTCAATTGCCGCATATTTCGCTGAATACAGGATAATAAAACAATAAAAAAGCGTGGATAAAGATTTTCTTCCACGCTTTTTAAATTATGATATATTACTTTTTGTTCAGATACTTCCCTCTCATTTTATTTTCAAAATGAATGTCTGTAAATAGCCAAAGGTGTTCACCTTGCCGCTCAATTCGCTTTTGAAAGGATCTGATTCCGGTTGTGTTGCGGTATTTTTTGTATGTCCGACAGATAAATGCACTTTTCCGTCATACACTGTAATATCATTAATTTCTAAATCGCCTTTCACCGGAAAATCTTTGTTATCACTGTAATAAACGTATTCCCCATTTGCTTTTCGAACATTGTAAAGATTATTCTCTACATTCTTTATATACGAAAACCATCAGGAAAAGGTTACGTTTTTGATGAAAAACCGTACTTTTGCACCATAATATAATGTATGAATATATATATAATGTATGCCGCCGTTGATAGAATTTGACCATGCGAGTTTCAGAAAATTCGACCGTATTGTGTTTCCCGACGCCTGTTGGACGTTGCCCGCAGGGGAGCATTGGGCTGTTACAGGTTCCAACGCTTCCGGAAAAACTACCTTTCTGGAAGTCGTCGCCGGTCAATGGTTGGCGGTGCAGGGCAAAACCGCGTATCATCTTTCCAATGACGAGATAGCATCCGTCTTTTTCAGCGACAGTCAAATCAATTACGGCAATTTCTACTATCAGCAGCGCTATCATGCCACCGAAACGGACGGCGTTGTTACTGTTAGGGCATTTCTGGGTTTACAGGATGAAGCCTTGCCGGAGGTCTTGCAGGCGCTGAACCTGTTTTCCTTGCTCGACATGGAGATTATCAAACTGTCTAACGGGCAGTTCAAAAAAATGATTATCGTGAAAGCCTTGTTGAAAAAACCGCGTTTGCTGCTGTTGGACAATCTTTTCATCGGCTTGGACGCTCAGGCACGCGATTATGTCAACGAAACGCTGACTCGTATTGCCGGCATGGGCACGCAAATCATCATGACGGCAGAAAGCGGACAGATACCCGCGTTCATCACTCACGTCATGGAGGTCGCTCATTTTGCCGTCAGTTGTATCTGTCTGCGTGCGGAGGCGGAGGCAGTTCCTGCCGTTCGTCAGGTCAAGGTATTGCCTGAATTGCCGGAACCGCCCGCTGCCGATTTCGACGTTGCGGTACATCTTAACCAAGTGACCATCCGTTATAACGGCAGGACGATTATCGACCAAGTAGAGTGGCTCATCCGCCGCGGCGAGAAATGGGCGCTCACAGGCGCCAACGGAGCCGGTAAGTCCATGCTGCTGAGCCTCATCTTTGCAGATAATCCGCAGGCTTACGCCAACCGTATCACCATTTTCGACAGGTTGCGCGGCACCGGCGAAAGCATCTGGGACATCAAAGACAGGATAGGCTTCGTGTCGCCGGAGATGCGCCTCTACAACAGGCGCCATATCGCCTGTATGGATTATGTGATGGAGGGTTTGCAGGACAATCCTTACGTTCGGCACACGATTAGCGAAAAGGAAAGTCAATTTGCAGCGGCGCTGTTCGCCTGTTTTTCTGTGGAGGACATCGCAAAAACTTCTTTTCAGCGGGTTTCCACCGGACAGCAAAACATCGTGCTGCTCATCCGCGCTTTGGTCAAAAATCCGCCGATGCTGATACTTGACGAGCCTTTTCAGGGCTTGGATGCAGAAAACGTGGCGTTGGCGCGAGCCTTATTGGATGCGTATTGCCAAGACCGAACACTCATCTTCGTTTCGCACTGCCCCGCCGAACTGCCGGATGGCATCAACCGGAATATGCACTTGTAAAACAGAAACTTACATTCGGTTGAAAACTTGTTAATAAGACAAGGCAAAAAAATTTGGCTGTATAGTATTATCATAATAACTTGCGTCGAAATTTTTATAATCGAAAAACCTTAAAAAAAATATTATAATGATTGTTGATACGATGGTTTCCAAAGAGATAGAAGCGGAACAAAAAGAAGAAAAGACGTACACTTTTGACGAAGCGTATAAGAAATCACTTGAATACTTCAACGGCGATGAGTTGGCTGCCAAGGTATGGGTGAATAAATATGCCATAAAGGATTCATTTGGCAATATTTACGAGCAGTCGCCCGAGGATATGCACTGGCGTCTGGCGCGTGAAGTGGCGCGTGTGGAAAGAAAATATTCTAACCCGCTGAGTGAACAGGAGTTATATGACCTTTTCAAAGAGTTTCGTTACATCGTACCGCAGGGAAGCCCGATGACGGGTATGGGTAATCGTTTTCAGATTGCTTCCTTGTCCAACTGTTTCGTGATTGGCAATGACAGCCATGCCGATTCTTACGGCGGAATCATGAAGACGGATCAGGAACAGGCGCAACTGATGAAGAGAAGGGGAGGAGTAGGGCACGATTTGTCGCATATTCGCCCCAAAGGAAGCCCTGTGCTCAACAGCGCCTTGACTTCCACCGGCGTAGTGACGTTCATGGAGCGCTATTCCAACACCACGCTCGAAGTGGCGCAGGACGGTCGCCGCGGCGCCTTGATGCTCAGCATATCCAGCAAACACCCCGATGCGGAAAGTTTTATTGACGCCAAAATGACGCCCGGAAGAATTACCGGCGCCAACGTATCGGTGAAAATCGACGACGATTTCATGAACGCGGTCGTGGACAATCGCCCATATATCACTCAATATCCTATCGACTCAAAAGAACCGACTTTCACCAAAGAAATCAATGCCGAAACCTTGTGGAAGAAAATTATCCACAACGCATGGCAGTCGGCTGAACCGGGTATTCTCTTCTGGGACACCATCATACGCGAGTCTGTGCCCGATTGTTATTCCAAATTCGGCTACCGTACCATGTCCACCAACCCATGCGGCGAGATTCCGCTCTGTCCGTATGACAGTTGCCGTTTGTTGGCAATCAACCTGTACGGTTATGTAGATCAACCATTTACGGCTGGCGCCAAATTTAATTTTCCCAAGTTTAAAGATCATGTGGCTAAGGCTCAGCGTATTATGGACGATATTATTGATTTGGAATTGGAAAAAATTGACGCCATTCTGGCAAAAGTCAATGCTGACCCCGAAGATGCCGAAGTAAAGCGCGTAGAACGCCGCTTGTGGGAACAAATCCGCATAAAAACAGAGGAAGGACGCCGCACAGGCATCGGCATCACCGCCGAAGGCGATATGTTGGCTGCGCTGGGCATCCGCTACGGCAGCGATGACGGTATTGATTTCTCTGTCGAAGTTCAAAAAACATTGGCATTAGAGGCATACAGAGGTTCTGTAAATCTTGCGAAGGAACGTGGCTCGTTTAGTATATATGACTATTCGCTCGAACAAAATAATCCTTTTATCCAACGTCTGCGTAAGGAAGATGAAGGATTGTACAAAGATATGCAACGCTACGGCAGACGCAATATCGCGCTTCTCACTATTGCCCCGACCGGTACCACAAGTTTGATGACGCAAACCACATCGGGTATCGAACCGGCATTTGCCACTTATTACAAACGTCGCCGGACGGTAAATCCTAACGACCAAGACGTTACAGTGTCTTTCACCGATGACAAAGGCATTGCTTACGAAGAATATAAGGTTTTTCATCATAAATTTCTCGACTGGCTGAAAATTAACGGCTACAACGTGAGGGAAGTGATGAAATACAACGATGAGCAACTGAAAGCCATTGTCGAAAAATCGCCCTACCACAAGGCTACGGCAGGCGACGTGGATTGGGTGAAAAAGGTGCAGATGCAGGGCGAAATGCAGAAATGGGTGGATCATTCCATCAGCGTCACCATCAATCTGCCCAAAGACGTGTCGGAGGACATGGTTGCCAAACTGTATATCACCGCATGGAAAAGCGGCTGCAAGGGCATCACCGTTTATCGAGACGGTTCGCGGGAAGGCATTTTGCTGAATGCTACGCCCGACAAACAGGCAAAAACAGAGGCGCCGCGCCAACGTCCGGAAGCATTGGACGCCGAAATTATCCGTTTCAAGAACAACAAGGAGGATTGGATAGCTTTTATCGGATTGTATGAAGGTCAGCCGTATGAGGTATTTACCGGTATCACCGATGATGATGTGTT
>JAISKR010000235.1 GCA_031260845.1 Bacteroidales bacterium | reverse complement strand
CAAATCAAGAGCGTTTGTCAACGATTCGCCTGTAAATTTAACCATTCTCAAAGATTTAGGCACTAAATTGATTGATATTCACTCACAGCATCAGAATATTTACCTGCAATCCCCCGAATTTCAGTTACAGATTCTGGATACTTACGCGCAACAGTTGAATACTTTGGCACAGTATGGTCAGAAATATGCCGAATACCGCAGATTATGCACCCGTTTGGAGGAGATAAAAACGGCTGCCCAACAAAATCAGGCAGATGCAGATTATATCCGGTTTCGGTTCGAGGAATTAAACGAAGCGCAGTTGCAAGACGGTGAACAGGAAGTGCTGGAAGAAGAACAGAAAACCCTCACTCATGCGGAAGAAATAAAAACCGGACTGATGCAGGCGCAGTCATACCTCGATTCGGACAATGCGTCTATCACAACGCTACTGAAATCGACTGTTTCGGTGATGGGTAAACTGAAAAACGTCTATCCGCCTGCCGGAGATTTTCTTCAACGGCTCAATTCCGCGCTAATTGAGTTACGGGATATTTCGTCTGAAACAGAGCGATTGGCGGAGGCTATTGAGCACAATCCGGCACGTATGAACGAAGTCAATGAGCGACTTGACCTGATATACCGCCTTTTGCAGAAGCATCACGCATCGACGGTCGGCGAATTGATTGCCATCCGCGATGAATTGGATGCAAAACTCGTGGAAATAGGCGACTCTCATCTGAACATAGAGCAGGTGGCGAAAGAAATAAAGGCGTTGCAAGATGAACTTGTTCTGATTTCCGGCGTTATTTCCGACAAACGCAAGCAGGCTGCCCCTGAAATCGAACAGCAGATTCATTCGTTCCTCACACAACTCGGCATCACCAATGCCCTGTTCAAAGTGGATATTCAGCCTTCGCCGCAGTTGACCACCACCGGAAGCGACATTGTACGATTCCTGTTTTCTGCCAACAAACAGCAAAACCTGCAAGAGTTGGGCAAAGTGGCGTCGGGCGGCGAAATGTCGCGAGTGATGCTGAGCCTCAAAGCAACCATTGCCGGAAAAATTTCCCTGCCAACGCTCATTTTCGACGAGATAGACAGTGGCGTGTCGGGCGTCATAGCCGAAAAGATGGGAAATATTCTCGAACAAATGGCTGAATTTGCTCAGATTATCAACATCACCCACCTGCCGCAGATTGCAGCCAAAGGACAACATCACTACAAGGTTTATAAAAAGGATACGGAACACAGCACCCAAACCAAAGTGCGTCAACTGACGCCGGAAGAAAGGGTATTGGAAATAGCCCGCATCCTCAGTGGAGCGGAAATGACCGAAGCGGCATTAGCCAACGCACGCCATTTGTTGAAATATTGAAACGAATCCGAAGAAACATGAGTGATGCACACAGTTTACCGCAGCAGTTTGACCGGTATGTCGGAACAAATGGACTTTTGCCTGCCAATGCCAACGTGCTGGCAGCCGTCAGCGGGGGCATCGACTCTATGGTGATGCTGCATCTGCTGCACCAAGCGGAAATTGCTACGGCTGTGGCGCATTGCAACTTTTCCCTGCGCGGGGAAGAATCGGACGGCGACGAGGCTTTGGTGAGGGCACAAGCAGCCGCGTATCATTTCCCGTTCCACACCATCCGCTTTGACACGAAACAGTACGCCGCACAGCACGGCATTTCCATTCAAATGGCAGCGCGGGAACTGCGATACCGTTGGTTTGACGAATTAGCCGCACAGCACGGATACAGCCCTATCGCCATTGCCCACAACAGCGACGACCGGATTGAAACCCTGTTCATCAATCTGGCAAGAGGCACAGGAATCAGAGGCTTGACAAGCATACAACCAAGCACCGGCAATATTATCCGTCCGTTGCTGTTTGCATCTCGCAGTGAAATAGCCGATTACGCCACACAAGAACATATCGCTTTTCGCGAAGATTCGAGCAATGCAAGCGACAAATATGCCCGCAATTATATCCGGCATCATCTAATCCCGGGTTTGGAAGGCTTTTTCCCTGCCTTCCGAAAAACGATGGAACACGATATGGAAAATCTGACAGGCGTGGAAGCCTTTTATCACGAATCCATTGAGCGGTTCAGCCGGAAGATAAGTTATACAGAGAACGGCGTGTTCTACATTGACATTGCAGGGGTTTTGGAAAGCCCCTCCCCTCCTACCCTTTTGCATGAAATGCTGCAACCCTACGGTTTCCCTGCTGAAATCGTCGATGAACTACTGCAAACGCCCGCCCGCTCGGGACGACAATTTTTCAGCGCCTCGCATCGTTTGCTCTGCGACCGGAAAAAACTGATGGTACAAGTTTTAGACGAAACCACCGACACAAAAGAGTATCCCGTTGACCTGAACGCAGAAAGCCTGTCATTCCCTGATGGCGTGCTGACCATCCACCGCTTCGATATGCCGCACGGCTACACGCCCGAACGCTCTCCATTCATTGCCTGCTTGGACGCCGACCGTCTGAGTGAACCGCTGTTGCTAAGAAAATGGTGCACCGGCGACCGTTTCCGCCCGCTCGGGATGAAGCAAATGAAAAAACTGAGCGATTTTTTCACTGACAGCAAATTATCACTTATCGAAAAAGACAAAGTATGGACGCTGACCTCCGCCGGTGAAATCGCGTGGATAGTCGGTTATCGGATTGACGACCGATACAAAATCGCGGAAAAGACGAAAAAAGTGGTGAAAATAGCAATTGCAAATAATCACAAGTAATTGTATGTTTGTCAATTATATGAATTATTAATTCGTAATTGCTTAAAATAACGTTGGATAATCGGTTTCAAATTTCTCAATCACCGTTGAAATAACTGTTTCGCGGATAAATTTGGAACGATTGCGGATGCCGTATTTCCTGA
>JAISKR010000091.1 GCA_031260845.1 Bacteroidales bacterium | reverse complement strand
CAACCGGTTTTTCGAGGAAAGCGTGTTTGCCTGCGTCAACGGCTGCTTTGAAAATCAGCGGACGGAAGTTCGGGGGCGTTGCTACGATAACGATATCGACGCCCGAATCAATCACTTTCTGATAAGCGTCAAATCCGACAAAACATTTGTCGGCAGGTACCTCTGCATTGAATTTGTCTTTCAGGTTCTTGTTGCAACCTGCAATCCTGTCGGCAAATACGTCGCCCAAAGCGGTGATTGACAGGTTTGGACCTGCATTCAGGAAGTTTTCGGCAGCGCCTGTACCACGACCGCCGCAACCGATTAAGCCCGCTTTCAAGGGCACTCCGTCTTTTGCCTTGTCGGGCAAAGATGCGGGAATGTTCCACTTGTCTTCCGACAATAAAGGAATTAAAGCCGGTGTACTTGTACCGCCTCCACAGGATGAAAGCAATGTGCCTCCTCCCAGTGTTCCTACGCCTGCTAATGCAGCGCTTGATAAGAAATCTCTTCTGTTTAATTTACTCATGATAATTATTTATTTGATTATAGATTTAAGAAAATTTTATTTTTGAATGATAGCATCATCCGGTTCGCAAACTACGCGGAAACCGATGCCCTTAATATCCGAGAACCACCATATACTCTTGGGTTGTTGCGGGTCGGTTTTCAGCCAGTCAACGGAATAGGTATGACTGCGGGCGGCAGCGCGTATATCGGCGGCGTCATGCGAATAGTTACCGCCTCGCACCACGTATTCCTCGCCCGATTCCGGACCTTTGGGGTTGGTTACGGAAGCGCCCGATTTCGCGTAAGCGTCCTCAGCGTACCAGTCCGAGCAGTATTCCATCACGTTACCCAGCATATTTTTCAGTCCGAAGGGATTTCCTTTCACCCTTTTTGGCTCTTGCGACCTCATATCGCTGTTGAGCGCATAAATGGCATACGAATTGATAACAGCCGTGTCGGGGTCGAAGAATTTGCGCAACCAGCCTTGGGATGAGTATTGTTTGGGCGAACCTTCAAAGAAATAAGGCGTTTCGGTGCCTCCACGTGCGGCGTATTCCCATTCGGCTTCGGTGGGCAGCCGGTATTTTTTGCCGGTGGTCTTCGACAACCACAAGCAATAGATTTCTGCCGAATAGTGCGTCATGGTGATAGCCGGACGAGCGCCTGCGCCCCACCCTTGGTCGGGACTGCCGAAAGGCGGCGTCGGTCCGCTTATCGCGTCAATGGATTCTGCATCCAGAGCCAGCCTGTTGCGTTCATAGATAACAGCAGGCGCTATGCGTCCTTCCGACTCCGTTTGAAGGCGAAAAGCAAGGTATTCATCCCATGTTACTTCTATTTTACCCATAAAGAAAGGGCTTACCGTCACTTCGCGAACGGGACCTTCATCATCGCGGCGGAATTTCTCGTTGGCAGGGCTGCCCATTTTGAAAGTGCCGCCGGGTATTGCCACCATATCAAAAGCGATGGGCGTTCCGGGAATCTGTTCGGTAAAGTTTTCAAACTTCTCTATTTTGGTAGGCTCGGTAAACGTCGGTCCGTTATTGACAAGTTGAGTGGTAATCGCTGTTTTGGCGTGTTTGTAATTGGGGTCATAATGCCCTACGCTCAAATGGCAACTGATACATTGCAGGTTCAACTTTGCTTCGTTCTCTTCATAGTAAAGATGCGCCGTACCGCCGTCGGTCGTAAGTCCTTTCGGGAAAAGGTTGACATGGCACTCCTTGCACGATTCGTTGTAAACAATGTTGACGGCATAATCCAATTCCTTTTTCCTGTCCCAATTGAAATCGGCGCTGTCTTTTGTCCAATACGCCCACAGGTCGTGTAATCCGGTACATGACTTGGCTTTGAAATACTGCCAGTCGCCTTTGGGCGGCAGATGGCAGTCAATACAATGCACCTTCACGCCTGACCTGTTATTATAATGTGAAGATAACTTCCAACTGTCCACTGCATGAGGATGCACGTGACAACTTTGGCAATACTCATCAGTGCCGGTATCATGCACAACTTTGTTGGCATACAACATAACCAAGACGCCTAAAACGCCTCCCAAAACGAAGACAAACCACGGATGTCCCTTGAAAAAACTGCCTTTTCTCGACATAAACTATCTATATACTACTGATTAAAAAAACGGATAAAAGTACTCATTTCTTTTGAAACGCATCATATAATCTGTATTTTTTATTGTTAAAAAAAGTTAAAGTTATTTTTTTGACAAATTTCGCTGCATCCACAAATAAATATAATTACTTTTGTCAGACCAAATTGAAGTATTTATAATGTATAAACGTATTACATTAAAGATTGGCTCGAATGTGCTCACCTTGTCTGACGGGCATCCCAACGAGCCACGCATAGCCCGTTTAGTGGAACAGGTCGTAGCCTTACGGGAAAAAGGCGTCGAAGTGCTCTTGATTTCATCCGGTGCGGTTGCTTCGGGGCGCAAACTTATCAATGCACCGAAAGACAGCGACGCCGTTTCATGCCGCCAATTGTGGGCTGCCGTGGGGCAGGTGTATCTGATTCGACTGTATAGCGAACTTTTCACCCGTCACCAAATCATCTGTTCGCAGGTGCTGGCTACCAAAGAAGATTTCCGCGACAGACGGCATTTTCTGAATATGCGCAACTGCCTGCAAACCTTGCTTCGCAACCAAGTAGTGCCCGTCATCAACGAAAATGACGTGGTGTCGGTCAATGAACTGATGTTTACCGACAACGACGAACTGTCCGGCTTGATTACCGACATGATGGGCAGCGACGCCCTGATAATCCTGAGCAATATCGACGGAATTTACGATGGCTTGCCGTCAAATCCCGCTTCCAAAGTGATTCCTGTGATTGAGCCTGAACAAAACACGGTATCGAAATACATTGCGCCCGTTCAATCTACTTTCGGACGCGGCGGTATGCTCACTAAATTTGCCATAGCCAAACGGGTGGCGGCATCCGGAACGCCTGTGCATATCGCCAACGGTTTTACCGAAAACATTTTGCCGGACATTATCAGCGAAAAAGCCGGCACCGTTCAGACGTATTTCAAGCCCGGACGCAAAACCACCACGTTCAAAAAATGGCTGGCTCATTCCCAGACGATGGTCAAGGGGACTGTGCACATTAACCAAGGCGCAGTGGAAAGACTGACAGGGCAACAGGCGGCAAGCCTTCTCTTGGTAGGCGTCACAGCCATTGACGGCGATTTTCTGAACGGCGACGTCGTGAGGATAGTTGACGAACAGGGAAAGCCGGTCGGATTGGGACGCTCGGAATACAACGCCGATACAGCCCGCAATAAAACAGGCGAGCGCAACAACAAACCGCTGATTCATTATGATTATCTATATTTGAACCAAGAATAATACCGATGTATAATAAACGAAAAATCATTAACGATCCGGTTTACGGTTTTATCAATCTGCCGTTTCCGATACTGTACGACTTGATAGAGCATTCCTATTTTCAACGTTTGCGGCGCATCAAGCAACTCGGACTGACCTCTTTGGTGTATCCGGGCGCCAACCATACCCGTTTTCAACACGCATTAGGCGCCATGCACCTGATGGACGAGGCTATCAAATCCCTGCGTTCCAAAGGCATTGAAATTACAGACGAGGAATATGAGGCAGCGCTGATAGCCATTCTGCTGCACGACATTGGACACGGACCCTTTTCGCATACCTTGGAAAATGCTCTGATTGAGAACGTTCCTCACGAAAAAGTATCTCTGATGTTCATGCAACATTTGAATCGCGTATTCGGGGGCAAATTGGAACTGGCAATTGCAATTTTTAAGAAAAAATACCCGAAAAAATTTCTGTGTCAGTTGGTTTCAGGGCAGTTGGACATGGACAGGATGGATTATCTCAGGCGCGACAGTTTTTTCACCGGCGTCACCGAAGGGATTATCGGCTCTGACCGCATCATCAAGATGTTAAATGTGTATGAGGACGAATTGGTCATCGAAGCCAAGGGCGTCTATTCCATTGAAAAGTTCCTGCTGGCTCGTCGCCTGATGTATTGGCAGGTTTACCTTCACAAAACGGTCATTTCGGCTGACCAACTGCTGCTGAACATTGTGCGTCGCGCCAAGGAACTGATACGCACGGGCGATGTGCTGTTCGGAACCCCGTCGTTGCTGTATTTCCTGCGCGATTTCGTTCCCGACAAGATGAAATATCAATCGCTGACAGTGCTCACCCATTTTGCGATGCTGGACGACCACGACATAACGGTAGCCCTGAAAATGTGGGCTGCACACGCCGATCCGATTTTAGCAGGACTGTCCACACGGCTGTTGAACAGGCTGTTGTATCGCATAGAAATACAAAACGAGCCGTTTTCAGCCGAACGCATTGAACCCATTCAGCAAAAAGCCATCGCACAATACTGTTGCGAGCCGGATGATGTGGACTATTACGTTTCTACGGGCGTATTGTCCAACAACGCATACAACAACGATGGCGAAGAAAGTATTCTCGTCATGCAGAACGACAAACCGATAGATATTGCAGAGGCTTCCGATTTGGGAAATTTATTCGGGATGTCAAGAGTGGTGGAAAAATATTTTCTGTGTTATCCGAAAGATTTGAATCAATAAAATTATCATGGCAAAATACGATGTAATCATTATAGGAAGCGGATTAGGCGGCTTGGAATGTGGATACATACTGTCGCGCAAAGGTTTTCACGTATGTGTGTTGGAACAAAATTCGCAGATAGGCGGTTGCCTGCAAACATTCCGGCGCGGAAAAGCCTCGTTTGACACAGGTTTCCACTATGTGGGCGGCTTGGAAGAGGGACAATCCCTTCATTCTCTGTTTCGCTATTTCGATTTGCTGGATTTGCCTTGGCAGAAGATGGATGAGGATGGCTTTTCGGAAGTCATCATACAGGGCAAATCGTATTTGTTTCCATCCGGTCATGAACGTTTTGCTGACAAAATGTCAGAATATTTTCCTCATCAGCGAAAACAGATAGCCGATTATACCGCATTCCTGAAAAAGGTGGGTGAAAACATGATGAACAGTTTTGTACCCGGCGTCAAGAATGATTTTACGGCTTCCACCTTGTTGGAACGCTCTGCTTATGGCTTTTTGCAGAACGGTTTTGACGACCCGCTGTTGATAAATGTCCTGTCCGGCGCCTCTTTCACGATGGAATTATGCGCCGAAAAACTGCCTTTGTACGTTTTTGCGCAAATCAATAATTCTTTCATCCAGAGCGCGTGGCGTTTGAAAGGCGGCGGCTCTCTCATTGCCGAAAAATTGGCAGGTAGCATCCGCAGTATGGGCGGCGAGGTGCGCACCAACGCGAAAGTGACACGACTAAATGAACACAATAGTCTGATTTCAAGTGTTTGCGTCAATAATGAAGAAGAAGTTGCAGGAAAATATGTCATTTCGAGTATGCATCCGGCGCTCACGCTTTCGCTGATACCCGATACGCCCAACATTAGGAAAATTTACCGCATACGCATGGAAAACATGGCAAACACGCATGGCTTATTTACAGCGCATTTGCAGTTGAAGCAGAATACCATTCCTTATTTGAACAGGAATATCAATATATTTAACGGCACTTCCCCGTGGAATGACGTCGATGAGCGCTGTTCCGGGACAACGGCTGCGTTGGTCAGTTTCCAGACGCCGGAAAGTGGTAGCGCATACACCTCAAATATCGACATACTGACGCCCATGCTGTGGCAGGAAGTATCCCCTTGGGCTAACGGCAGAGGAACCGAGTACAGCGCTTTCAAAGCACAGAAAGCCGATGAATGTGTGGATTTGGTTTCAAAAAGATTGCCCCAACTGAAAGAGAATATTGAACGGATATACACCAGCACACCTTTGACATACCGCGATTATACGGGCACATACGAGGGTTCGGCTTATGGCATCCGAAAAGATTACAGCCATCTGTTCTACACCCTGCTATCGCCGCAAACGCAGATTTCTAACCTGTGGCTGACAGGGCAAAACCTGAACCTGCACGGGGTGTTGGGCGTTTCCATGACCTCTTTTTTCACCTGCGCAAAATTGGTAGGGATGGAAAGTCTGATAAAAGATTTGGAAAGCGGCTGACCGTTTTATCCAAGATAACCCTTCAACAACTTACTGCGCGAGGTGTGCCGCAAGCGCCGAATGGCTTTTTCCTTTATCTGGCGAACCCTTTCGCGCGTAAGACCAAACTTTTCGCCGATTTCTTCCAGCGTCATTTCCTGTGCGCCTATTCCGAAGAAGAGTTTAACAATGTCGCGCTCGCGCTCGGTGAGCGTTGCTAACGCACGGTCTATCTCGCGTATCAATGATTCGTTCATCAATGCGCGGTCGGCTACGGGCGAATCGTTGTTGACAAGAACGTCTAACAGGCTGTTGTCCTCGCCTTCGATAAACGGCGCGTCCACCGACACATGGCGTCCCGAAACGCGCATCGTATCGGCAATTTTCTCTTTGGTGAGTTCCAAAACATCTGCCAATTCTTCGGCAGAGGGAATACGTTCATTCTCTTGCTCAAATTTTGAAAAGGCTTTGTTGATCTTGTTCAATGAGCCAACCTGATTCAGCGGCAAACGGACAATACGCGATTGTTCCGCCAAAGCCTGCAATATGGATTGACGTATCCACCATACGGCGTAGGAAATAAACTTGAATCCGCGCGTTTCATCAAATTTTTCAGCGGCTTTAATCAAACCCAAATTGCCTTCGTTGATTAAATCGGGCAAACTAAGCCCTTGGTTTTGATACTGTTTTGCTACCGACACCACAAAACGAAGATTGGCACGTGTCAGTTTCTCCAACGCCTGCCTGTCTCCTTTTCTGATTCTTTGCGCTAACTCAACTTCCTCCTCCACAGTAATCAATTCCTCCTTGCCTATCTCCTGCAAGTATTTATCCAGAGAAGCGCTTTCCCGGTTGGTAATCGATTTTGTGATCTTTAATTGTCTCATTCTTTATTAAGATTTCAAACTTGCCAAATACTCAATGAGGTCTGAAACTGGAACGATTCCAGACAAGGCACATTATTTGGCAAAACCATAATATGCCACTCTTCCATTCGGATAAACACCATCAATCATCACCCGACCTTCGGAAGGAATACGATTGAAAATTTCGCGAATATCATTCACCGAATTGACAGATACGTCGTTGATTTTCACAACAATAAATCCATCTTTGATGCCGACATCCTTCAATTTCCCTTCACCGACTTCTTTTACGCGAACGCCGGATTTAATTTTCAGGTTCTTTTTATCCTTATCATTTACCCCCTCAAATTTCGCGCCAAGAATGTCGCCGAAATTATTTTTTATGATTTTTGTGTTACCGTCAATGTTCCGCAAGGTCACTTTAAACGTTTGCAATTTCTTGTTTCTCTCTACTGACAGTTCGATTTGATCGTTAGGACGATATTTACTTAATTGTTCTTGAAGTTCCGAAAAACTATTGATGGGAACATTGTTGATGGATTTGATAATATCGCCTTCCTTGATACCGGCAGCGGCAGCCGCCCCTTCTTCGAGCACGCTTGCCACAGAAATGCCTTCAATTTTGTCAATATCATGCTTTTTAGCAAATTCGGAAGTAATTTCATCAATGGTCACACCCAACATGGCGCGTTGTACGGAACCGTATTCCTTCAAGTCGGCAATGACTTTTCGCGCAATGGTCACCGGAATAGCAAACGAGTTACCGGAATAAGCGCCTGTTTGCGAGGCTATGGCAGCATTGATACCCACCAATTCCCCGCGTATGTTGACCAAAGCGCCTCCGCTATTGCCCGGATTGACGGCAGCATCTGTCTGTATAAATGCCTCGATGGCTAAACGCCGATTGTCATTGGTGATGATACCCAACTTACGGGCTTTGGCGCTTACAATACCTGCCGTTACCGTGGAAGTGAGATTGTAGGGATTGCCCACTGCCAGCACCCATTCACCCACTCGCAAGGCTTCCGAGTCGCCGTAAGTGAGAAACGGCAATCCCGATTCTTCTACTTTGAGCAAGGCAATATCAGTGGTCGGGTCGGCGCCGACGAGCGTTGCGGTGAACACCCGCTTGTCATTGAGCGTTACTTCTATCTCTTCCGCGCTGTCTATCACGTGGTTATTGGTGATGATATACCCATCGTCGCTGATAATGACGCCTGAGCCAAAACCTTCACGCGGAATTTGGCGCGGTTCCCTGTAACCGTAAAAGAAATCGTACAAAGGATTGCCTGAACCGGAATACATATTTTGCACCGATTTCACTTTGACGTGTACAACGCAGTGAACGGTTTTTTCCGCCGCATAAGTAAAATCGGGGAATGCCACATCGCTCGGCTCGTGGGCATTCAAAGCGGCATAATATATGGATTGTGGCATGGATGCGTCTGACATTTTGTCAGAAGAGCGATCCGCTAATTTGGCATAAAAAAACACTGCAACAACACCGCCCAGAATGGCGATAAACAAAGATACGAATAAATTCTTAATTTTCATAACCATTAAATTAAATAAGACATTAATTTTATTTATTGTTGAAACACTACATTACAAAAATAAAGCCATAAAATATTGCTTAACAAATTTTAACGCGCCTTTTAAATTAATTTAAGAATAGCCGGATAGACCGGACAGTGGTTTA
>JAISKR010000194.1 GCA_031260845.1 Bacteroidales bacterium | reverse complement strand
GTTTCAGCAATTGGCATAGTGCTTGTGTTGATTGCCATATTCTGTCCTACCACCGTATTTGTCAATCTTCCGGTGTTTAAAGGTGCTGGCACATTGTTTGGTCTGGCAAATGTACCCCTTAGTGCAGCGTTACTCGTACTTTGCGGTTTATGCACCTCTGTCATGTGGGGCGGCATTTTCAACCTTGCGGTTGAAGGATTAGGCAAATATACCGAAAGAGCGTCGGGTATCTTCATGGTGTTGGTATGCGGCGGCGGTATCCTGCCTTTGCTGCAAAACGGCATCGTTGACCTGACAGGCGGAACAGGCTATCTGACCAGTTACTGGGTGATCGTCGCAGGCTTGGCTTATCTGCTGTACTACGCATTGGTAGGCTCAAAGAATGTCAACAAGGATATTTCCACGGAATAATACCATTTGAGAATCTAAATTGAAAAGTTGCAGGTTGGATAATTGAATCGCCTGCAACTTTTTCATCTCATTCAAAAATCAAAATAGATATGGATACAAGTAAGATACAAGCAAAATTCAAGGAATTATACGGTGCGGAAGGCGCTGTATATACTTCGCCCGGGCGCATCAACCTGATAGGCGAGCATACGGACTATAACGGCGGTTTCGTGCTGCCGGGCGCTATTGACAAAGCCATTTACTGCGTTATCAAGCCGAATGGCGCCGACAAAGTACGCGGCTACGCACCCGATGAAAATCCCGACAAAGTATCGCTGAAAAGCGAGTTTGGATTGGAAGAAGCCGACAAGCCCAAGGAACGCTGGGCACAGTATATCTTCGGCGTTGTGCGCGAAATGGCGAAAAAAGGCAAGAAAGTGCCCGGATTCGACATTATCATTTCCGGCGATGTGCCGTTTGGCGCAGGAATGTCATCGTCGGCGGCATTGGAAAGTTGCGTGGGTTTTGCGCTGAACGACCAGTTTGCGCTTGGCTTCGACCGTTTCGAGTTGGCGTTGATAGGACAGGCAACCGAACATAATTACGTAGGCGTAAAATGCGGCATCATGGACCAGTTTGCATCCTGCTTCGGCAAGGAAGGCTCGCTCATTCGCTTGGATTGCCGCTCGTTGGAATACGAATATTTCCCCTTCGACCCGAAAGGCTACAAATTGGTACTTATCAACACCTGTGTCACGCACAAGTTGGGCGACGAGTACAATGAACGCCGCGAATCGTGCGAACGTGTCGTTGCAGCCATTGCCGAAAAGCATCCCGAAGTGAAACTGCTTCGCGACGCCAACCTCGATTGGCTGAAAGAGGTATCGGGCAAGGTGAGCGCTGTGGATTATATCCGCTCGGAATTTGTCATCGAAGAGATTCAGCGCTTGCTGGATACTTGCGAACTCTTGAAAAAGGGCGATTATGAAGCAGCCGGCAGAAAAATGTACGAAACGCACACCGGATTGAGCCTGAAATATACCGTCAGTTGTTCCGAACTGGACTTCCTTAACGAAACAGCCAAGGAATGTGGCGTGGCAGGTTCGCGCGTGATGGGCGGCGGTTTTGGCGGCTGCACCATCAACTTGGTGAAAGACAGCCTGTACGACGGCTTTATCAAAAAAGCCACCGACGCCTACGAAAAACAGTTTGGAATAAAAGCCAAAGTGTATGACGTAGTAATCAAGGACGGCGCAAGAAAGTTGTAAGCGCGGAAAAAAGGATAAAAGGTAGAATAAAAAAACGGTGGAACGAATGTTTTACTATTTTTCTCAAAAAAAACACCTACTTTTGCGGGCAAAAATAGAGATATGCAAAAAAGATTGTTGTTGGGCGATGAAGTGATTGCTCAGGCGGCTATTGACGCCGGTTTGTCGGGCATTTACGGTTATCCGGGCACGCCGTCCACCGAAATAATGGAGTACGTACAGGCATCGGAGGAAGCCGCGGAAAAGCATATTCATTGCCGATGGTCAGCCAATGAAAAAACGGCGATGGAGGCGGCTTTGGGAATGTCGTATTGCGGTAAACGCACTATGGTGTGCATGAAGCACGTGGGAATGAATGTAGCGGCGGACGCTTTCATCAATTCAGCCATCACCGGCGTGAACGGCGGGCTGATAGTGGTAGTTGCCGACGACCCATCGATGCATTCCTCGCAAAACGAACAGGATTCGCGCTTTTACGGACAGTTTGCCCTGATTACCGTGCTGGAACCGTCGAGCCAGCAGGAGGCTTACGACATGGTATTCTATGGCTTCGAGTTGTCCGAAAAAACAGGGCTGCCGGTGATGATGCGCATCACCACCCGCATGGCTCACTCACGCACAGGCGTCGCTTTGCGCGAAAAAAGAGCGCAAAACGAGTTGCACCTGCCCGCCGACCCGCGACAATTTGTCCTGTTGCCGGCGCTTGCACGTATTCGTTACAAAAAACTAATCAGCCAGCAAGCGGAACTCACACAGGAAGCCGAATCTGCCGGTTTTAACCTTTTCAACGAAGGGCAAGACAATTCCTTGGGCATTATCGCCTGCGGAATTGCCTACAATTATCTGATGGAAAATTTTTCGGGTAAATGTCCTTATCCGGTGGTGAAACTGTCACAATACCCCGTTCCCGCAGCGATGATAGCACGGCTCACCGAAAAATGCCGGAAGATATTGGTGTTGGAAGAAGGTTATCCTGTGGTGGAAAGCCAACTGAAAGGTTTGATTCCACCCGAAGGCTTCACGGTCAGCGGTCGCTTGGACGGCACCGTTCCCCGCGACGGAGAACTGACGCCCGACTTGGTGGCTGTGGCGCTCGGCTTGCAGCAGACAGCCATCAGAACGGCGCCTGAATTGGTCACCAACCGTCCGCCTGCTTTTTGCAAGGGCTGCGGACATACTGATGTGTTCCTCGCCCTGAACGACGCGGTGAAAGAATATGCGCCCGTTTGTGTGTTTTCCGACATTGGATGTTACACGCTGGCTGCCTTGCCGCCTCATCTGTCCATCAACTCATGCGTCGATATGGGCGCTTCCATCACCATGGCAAAAGGCGCTTACGATGCCGGACTGTTGCACGCGACAGCAGTGATAGGTGATTCCACGTTTGCCCATTCGGGAATGACCGGTTTATTGGATGTTATCATCGAAAATACACCCATCACCATCATTATTTCCGACAATCTCACCACAGGCATGACGGGAGGACAGGCGTCTTCCGCTTACGGCGCCATCGAAAACATTTGCCTCGGATTGGGGTTGCCGGCTGAACGGCTGAAAGTATTGACGCCGTTGAAAAAGTACCACGACGAGAATGTGGCAGTGCTCAGGGAAGCAATGCAATACGAGGGCACGTGCGTCATCGTGTTCCGCCGCGAATGTGTGCAAACCGCCGCACGGCGCGTAAGAACCAAATAATAACCGTAAAAAAGCATTTTTAATGAAAACAGACATTATATTAGCAGGGGTCGGTGGACAGGGCATATTGTCCATTGCCACCGTCATAGGGCTGGCGGCAGTCAACAACAATCTCTATATCAAGCAGGCAGAAGTTCATGGCATGAGCCAGCGCGGAGGAGCGGTGTATTCCCATCTTCGCTTGTCGGACTCGCCTGTTGCTTCCGACCTCATCCCGTTGGGCAAAGGCGACGTCATCCTTTCGGTGGAACCGATGGAAGCCCTGCGCTACCTGCCGTATCTCAACCCCACCGGCTGGGTGGTGACCAATACGCATCCTTTCATCAATATCGGCAACTATCCCGACTCTGCCGCCTTGACTGAACAATTGCAGGCATTGGACAGGCGGGTATTGGTCGATGCCGATGCGTTGGCTACCGAATGTGGCAATGTAAAAGCGTCGAACATAGTGATGCTGGGCGCTGCCATTCCTTTCCTTGACATACCTTACGAGCAGTTGGAAGCAGCCGTTCGCGGTATTTTCGGGCGAAAGGGAGAAGAGATAGTCGATTTGAACATTCATGCCCTGAAAACAGGATTTGAAATCGCTCAACAACAGACCAAGGCTTGAATGAACGAGTAATTGACGGCATAATGAATAGTTTTTTGTGGGTAGCAGGCGGCACAGGTTTCATCTTTTTGATGACTTGCCTCGGTTCGGCGATGGTTTTTTTCTTTCGCAAACAAACCGACAGATTTTTCCAAACCATCTTTCTCGGTTTTGCCGCCGGCATTATGATTGCCGCAGCCGTCTTCGGATTGTTGGTGCCGTCCATTGCAGAAGCCGAAGCAAAGGGACAAATCGGGTGGTTGCCTGCCGCAGGCGGTTTCGTGCTTGGGGTTTTGTTCCTGCTCATTCTCGACAAACTGATACCACACTTGCATCCCTCGTCCAATACCCGCGAAGGCTTGTCGTCGTCTATGAAGCGTACCACCCTGTTGGTGTCGGCTGTCACCCTGCACAATATCCCCGAAGGGATGGCAGTAGGTTTGTCATTCGCGCTTGCAGCCAATCATTCAGGCGATGTAGCCGCCTATTCAGCAGCCATGGCGCTGGCATTGGGTATAGGGATACAGAATTTTCCCGAAGGCGCCGCCGTTGCCTTACCTCTTCGGCAGGAAGGCATCTCTGCCAAGAAATCTTTTCTACTCGGTTGCCTGTCGGGCGTGGTAGAACCTGTTTTCGGACTGTTGATGGTGCTCATTGCCGCTTTTATTGCACCGTTTATGCCTTGGCTACTGGCTTTTGCCGCTGGCGCCATGCTCTACGTGGTGGTCGAAGAACTTATTCCCGAAGCGCATCTGGGCGAACATTCCAACGTCGGCACACTGGCTGTGATGACCGGCTTTTTAGTCATGATGGTGTTGGATGTAGCATTGGGTTAGAAGATTTTCAACCGCTTGCGAAAAAATCGCAAAAAATATTTTCACAATTAAAAATTTTCACCTACTTTCGTTGCGCATAAAGGCAGGTTTTTTCTTGCTGTCGTTTATGCTATTACGTTGTTTATCAATTTTATAAAATATCATTCATCATGCAAATAGGAAAATATTCATTTGGAACGGGCGACCGGTTCGCTCATCAGGGAGAAGCGCAGTTACAGGCTTTGCTTCATGCGAGCAAGGTATATGGTGTGGAAATAGTGCCGGTGTGGAACAAATCCAACCGCGAACACACGATAGTGCACTCTACGCCGGCAGATACACGCAAAGAGGCTGACCAAGCCGTAAAGGCGCTGGCTTACAAAGGAGCGTATTTCGTGGATGCCGACCATATCAACCTCAGTAACGTGGACAAGTTCATCGATTGTTCAGACTTTTTCACCTTAGATGTTGCCGATTATATCGGAAAACAGGCAGAACCGACAGCCATCAACGCCTTTGTAGAGAAAAACCGGAAATATACCGGAAAATTGCAGATACCGGGCATTGCGGCGCCGTTTGATGTGCCGGAAACTTTGTTACGGAAAATTGCGGAAAATTTTCTGTATGCCGTGCAGGAAGCAGGGAAAATTTACCGCCATATCGAAAAGGCGAAAGGTGCAGGCAATTTCGTTGCCGAAGTGTCAATGGACGAGGTGAACGAGGCTCAGTCGCCGGTAGAAATGTTCTTCATTTTGAGCGCCATTGCAAGCGAAAAAATTCCTGCCCAAACCATCGCCCCCAAGTTTACAGGACGATTCAACAAAGGCGTGGATTATGTGGGCGATGTAGCGCAGTTTGCCAAAGAATTTGAGGAAGATTTGCTGGTCATTGACTTTGCCGTCAAGGAATTTGGATTGCCTGCCAACCTCAAACTCAGCATCCACTCAGGAAGCGACAAATTTTCGATTTACCCTGTGATGGGCGAACTAATCAGAAAATACGACAAGGGTATCCATGTGAAAACCGCCGGTACTACATGGCTGGAAGAAATCATCGGCTTGGCGATGAGCAATGACGAGGAGGCTATTGACCTCGCCAAGGCTATCTACGCCGGTGCGCTTGGTCGTTTCGACGAATTGTGCGGTCCCTACGCCACCGTGATTGACATAAACAAAGCGAAACTGCCCACCCCCAAGGAGGTAGAACGCTGGACAGGTGAAAAACTCGCCGATACACTGCGTCATATCCCCGGACATACCGAATACAACCCAAATTTCAGGCAGTTGATACACGTAGGCTACAAGGTGGCTGCGGAATACGGCGCCCTCTACACCGAGGCATTGGAAAAACACAAAGAAATCGTGGGACAGCAAGTCATTGAGAATATCTTTGAACGGCATATCAAACGATTGTTTGGAGATGCAGGGGAATAGGGTA
Source organism: Bacteroidales bacterium (assembly GCA_031260845.1). Classification (GTDB taxonomy): domain Bacteria; phylum Bacteroidota; class Bacteroidia; order Bacteroidales; family UBA4181; genus JAIRLS01. The sequence continues at coordinate 362 of JAISKR010000194.1, read as the reverse complement.
TAAAACCATATAAGATGCTGAAAGTGCTGTTTATTGCCAATAATATCCCTGTCCCAAATCAAAAAAGCAACAGGATTATCTTGACAATTGCAGAAAAACTTGCCGCGCAATGTGATATATCATTCATATATCCGGCTGTTTTCATCTTTCCACCCTTTTCATTTCTGAAAAAATACAGGGTTTTTGCGCATCTCAAACCATGGAAGGACTGGAATTTCCTGATAAAGCCTGTCCACTACATTCGTTTTCCATGGAAACGATGGTCGTACTTGCTGATGAATACCATTCGTCCGCAGCGTTTTATTGATACACAAAATCTACCGGATGTGTGTCATGCCCACTATATCATGCCCGACGGATAT
>JAISKR010000175.1 GCA_031260845.1 Bacteroidales bacterium | reverse complement strand
AAACGGGTGTACATCGGGTCAAGCCGATGGTCGCCCGTTTGCCGACCGTTGATATAGAGTTCATACAAACCTGCGGCGACAATGTAGGCGCGTGCGGATTTTATTTTTTTCCGCACATCAAATTCCTTGCGGAAATAAGGAGCCGGTTTTACGCGGATATCATTGCCCATGTCGCCGTTACCATCGCTTATCCATGCGCCTTTCCAGTTTTTTTTCGACATCATGCCGGTTTCAAACGAAGCAGGGGCGGATTGAGACGTAACAACACCGTCTTTATCCCGGATTTTTACGCTCCAATAATATTTGGTAAAAGGCAATAACGGCTTGCCTGCGTAAGCGACCAACATCCTGTCGGAAGCGATTTCACCACTATTCCATACATTACCATTGCCTTTGGCGACTGCCGAAGAATCAATGTCAACCACAATTTGATAAGCCGTTTGAACAGCGCCGTAGCTGTCGTCGTTCATCTGCCACGACAAACGAGGGTTGGACGTATCAATGCCCAAAGGGTTTTGCAGGTACTCGCAACGGAGATGGTCGGGAATACATTTCCTGTCCTTCAAATAGATGGTTGTTTTGCGCGGCGACAGCACAAACGACGTTGTCAGGCAACAGACGACAATGGCTAAAAGAAGAATTTGATGCTTGTTCATGGTTCCTGTTTTGTCATTATTCTACGATTATTTTACGATTTTTACGCCTTTCGGTGCATTTACGGTTGTTTTGATTTTTCCGTCACTTTGTTTGGCATGTTTAATCTGAACAGTTCCGTAAGGGGTTGGAAAACTGCCTTCCACCCATTCGAGGTCACCCAGATGCGGTTCGATTTTCAAGACTTTACATCCCGGTTCAACCACTTGCACGCCCAAAACATGTTCGCTCAACCACGAAGTAGGTCCCGAAGCCCAACCGTGACAAAGGCTGTGACGCAATTGTTTGTAGCAATAAGCGCCAAAATCGGCATGAATATCGTCTTTACCTTTGGGAACTATTTCTGTAATTCCTGCTGCGTTTTCAGTCCAGTCCAAATTGAAATCTTCCCAAAACGTAGTGGCGCCCAAATCCAGCATACCGCCCCAGAATTTGCGGATAATATCTATTGCCGCCTGATATTCGCCCGCTTTTGCCTGCGCCTGTAACATATAATAACCGTAGAACGTGGAAAAATTCTTTGCGCCGCCTACGTTAATCACTTCATCATTGGCTCGACCGGCTGGCATCATGTCCGCCAGCGCCATCAATGCCGCCGCTTGTTTGAGATTGTTGTGCGGAAGAACATTTTTCTGCATCAGCGCTGCCGTTTCGGAGCATTTTTCGGACAATGCTTTATCGCCGAGCGTAAGGCTCAATTCGGCGCCTGCCTGAAAAGCAGTTACCATCAAAGCCTGAATACCCGCTTTGATGCCTTCCTTGTTCGGACTTGCGGGCCAGTCGAGAAAACCGTCGGTGCGGACATGTTTTCCGGAAGCATCGACTTCTTTAAACAAGGCGCCAAGCAAATCCGTCAGATACGGTTGCTGTTGTTTCAGATAATCAAGATTTCCCTGATAACGGTACCAGTCGCGATGAATGATAATCCACCAGAGCGAATAGGAAAACATGCCGTTCATCCAACCGGGAAGCGGCGTTATATCCCGCGCCAAATCAAGACTCTTCGGAATCACCTCGTTATAGCCAAAAACCGTATTTACGGTCATCACTTCGGGATGCAGGTCGCCGAGCCAAACCAAACGGTCGCGTTTGATGCCGTCCCAAATATATTCCTGCATGTTGAGGTGTACGGTGTAAGCGCCTGTGCTCCAGATTTTGTTCAACCGTTCGTCATTGCTTTTGAATGAGCCGAGATAGGGAATATCCCGATAAGTAAAAATGGCATTCACCTCTTTTAATCCTAATTTTACATTGGGGTCCAACAGGTCGATACGGACGAAACGGAAGCCGCTGTTGCCGACTTCGGCAACGCCCAACCAGGGAACTTCCATCACGAAGTCGCGCATGGCATGGTCGTTAGTGGCGCCTTGTTTGCCCACCTCGCTCATGGCTTCGCTGACCGATTCGCCAAAGCGTACCCGAAGTTTTATGGCACGATTCATGCCTGTTGCCGTAGTAACAATCTGGATACCACCTTGTATTTCTTTTCCGAAATCAAGAACGACGGAAGGATATTCATTGTCGGTACTGCTCATAATGGTAAAATCTCTGGAAGTCAGTTCACTTTGTCCGTTATGGTTACCCTCAAGTAACGTTTCCAAATGGTTGATTAGTTTGCCGCCGCCATCGTATTTCCACACAATGCGTTGTGGGGCAATGTAAGAACGTACACGCGAATCGTGGAATACTTTGTTGTTGTATTCATTCCCGAAAACGTGAGGCTTATGCTGTGCTCCGGCAAGCAGAGAGCTTATAATAAAAAGATTTAATAATAAGATTTTGTTCATATTATTTATTTTAAACCTCAAAGATAGAGAATAAAAACAACCTGAATCTGTCAAATTTGATAAAAAAACTGTATAAAATGATATTTTTTGAGGTTATTGATTTGCTGAAAGCCGAAAGGTATATTATAAGTATAAGTGGGACAAGGCGTATTTTTAGAAAACGAGATGATTTTCAATCAAACACATTTTGAATAATATTCCAGTCGGAAATGCCGATTACCGCTTTATACGGTTCAAAGGTGGCATCTTCACCGGATGTATCTGCTGCCTGATACAGAAACCATACCGGTTTGGCAACAAGTTGGTCTGTGCGCAGTCCTATTCTCAACCCGTCGGCGGCTTCTGTGGGATGGTCAAACCAGTTGTGCCACTGTATGCCGTCAATGCCATCCAGTGCGATGATTTTTTTCCATGCATAAGCGAATCCGGCAGCCTGTTCTTTCAAGTCGTTGTCATTATACGATTTGGAACTGATGCCGTTTTCCGAAAGCCATACGCTGCGTTTGACGGCGCCTTTGTATTTGTTGGCACTCTGTTTCACCCATTTGTCAAGCACCTCAAGATTTTTGAATGTCACCTTCTTGCTGTTCATGGAAAATGTTGCCTCTGTATCCAACCACACCTTGGGTTCAAGCAGGTTCTGAGGATACGGATGATGCGCCAGTCCCCATTGAAAATCACCCTCAGCCGTACAATATTTGTTCAGTGCATCAAGCATGTCAAGTGTGGCATATTCACCGTTGCTGACCGGCGCTGCCCAAGAATGGTCGAAAGAGCAGAATACTTCTGCATTGCTGTCATATTGGCGGACTATATTGTAACACAGTCGCATGGATTTTACATAAGTCTCCATATACACCGGCATGGCACGATTAACGCCCATATTCGTCCACACTACGCCGGCGTCCACCTCGTTGTGCATAATCCAGTGATGGATACGTCCATATTGATTGTCGCTGCGGCAATACCGCGTAGCCAGAAAATCAAGCGCTGCGGCATACATATTCACACTTTCGGGCGTGGTTATGTTCGGCATGGTGTAGATGCCTTGCGATGAATAATCGGGATGCTGAAGTGTTGCGCCAACAGTTGCATCGGGACAATCCGCCGCTTTTTGTACCAAAATAATGCCCGCTACAACGATATTGCGGTTGATACATTCCTTGAGCGTATTGTCCATGGCTTCTATCTGCGCACGGTCGAAATACCATGTTTTTCCGCCGTAAATGTGCGTTATTCTGTTGCTTCCGCCGGTGGAATACATATATCCCGTGAACGGAACATTTACGGTAACACTTTTGATATTCAGGTCGGTGAGGTCTTGACGCTGCAAGTCGTGATTGAAGAATCCGGCAAGTCCTTTTTTGCCTGCAAGCACTCCGGGCACAAGTGTTTGCGATGAATAGATTTCGTCTGCATAACGGGCATGAGAAACGATGGCGTCTTTGTTTCCCTCGTCTTTGACGATTAGCCATTTAGACAGCACCCGGTCGTAGGTAACGCCTTCGCGAGTGACCAATCTATCCAAATCCAAACTGAAAGGCGAACCGGTAAGCAGTGTTTTGTATGCAAAAATCTCTGTCCGTGTTACATCCTGCCATGGCGTAATTTCGCACAGACTGTAAGCGCCCTCGCCGGAAAAAATGCCCCGTACCGTGATTTTGGTCTGTCCGGCAAGCACTTCTGATATGTGAGCGGGGTATGCGGCTGATAAATAGGTCTTAATGTCTTCTGCCGCCTGCTGTTCATTTTTTACAGCATCCTGTTCGGCATTTTCCTTTTGCTGCTCTTCGTCGTTTATTCCGCGAAAATGAATATTTCGTATTTCAATTATCGTTCCGGCAACAGCGCCAAAGTCCATACGTAGCGTTTCGCCCGCCTTTCCCCATCCGAAATCTGCCAATGGTTTCCTCAGATTGAATGAACCGTTTGTCCAGTTTGTCGAAGGCGCTATATCCAAATTATTTATGGAACGCGCCTCCGATGTTGGCGGGCAGAAAAATATCTGAACATTTTGCACTCCTTTGGCGCTCTTGTATTCAAACGCAAGAATAATGGAATCTTCAGCGAGTGCTTTTTTTAGCGGGTCGGTAGAGATATATGGGTCTGCCGCGGTCGTTTCAATCTTATAGGAATAGTCGCCGGTTTTTGTGACCGACAAATGTGCTGCCGACGACTGATTAAACATCAGATATTCGTACTTCGCCTCTTTCGGCGGAACGACAACGGGCGCCGGCGCCGGTTCTTTATTGCAGGCAACCGACAACAGCAAAAGCATCAATAACAATCCTATTTTATTCATTTACGTATGATTCAACAGTTCGCACTTTATTGATTACGGTATTATCATTCAACCTTATCCACGTATCAAATCCACGTTGTCCTTCGGTGAGTTCGATGATGCGAACACCGTTTGGGAAATCAATTGAATAGCGTTGACGAACGCCGTAAACCACAGTACTGTAACTCGTATTCAGGTTACCTGAAAAGCGTCCGTAAGCCAAGGCTATGCCGAAATGATTGAAAATATAATCATTGGCGTGGTCGTGTCCAACAAATACGCCCATCACATCGCCTTTTTCGAGCATTGCAAGGAACATACCCGAATTTACATCCGGCGGACTTTCGCCCATCCGTTTCATGCCGGTCATTTTGTCCAAATTCACTTCTTTATATTCCGGCAACGGAATATGGAAAAATGCCAATGCAGGCAATGGTTTTCCGTCATTTGCGCCGGTGTACAGGTCGCTCTGTCGGCGATACCATTCCACTTGATTGAATGCAAGCCAATCATAACGCCCGATGGAAGAATACGAATGTGAATCCATGCAATACAATACCGCTTCTGTTTTTTGTTTATTGTGTCCTTTTATTTCGAGCGTATAATTGCCGTAACCCGATACTTCCGGCACAGCCTGCATTTTTCCTGTATTGTACGGATACGCTTCGATGAGTTCAGCCAACTGTTCGTAGGTCAAATCCTGCTCGTGGTCATGGTTGCCGAATATCAAAGCCCAAGGTATTTTGCGGCTCACTATCGGCTCCATTATCATGTCAAACCCCGGCTTAAAAGGCTTTCCGGTTACAATATCACCTGTAAGCATCACAAAATCGGGCTTTTCGGCATCAAGTACCGTATTGAGCATATCAATACTTTTTTGCGAATGTTCCGAACCTGCTATGATATGGGTATCCGTTACCTGCATGATTTTAAATATCCCGACAGCATTGAAGTGGAAATCAATGGTTTTCCCTTCAGCGAACTGAACACAAACAGCAATACAGAAAAATAGAATAATTCGGATTTGTATTTTCATATTTTAAATATCAATCAATAAATTGATAAATCCCCAAGATAAGTCCAAGTGCCGGCAGCATTCCAACCTGTATAGATAGTGAGCCTCAGATACTGACCAGTGCTCACTCTGTCGCAAGGCAGGGTTTGCTCGGTGTATATTCGGGGCACCTCCAAGTCGAGTATTTCCGTCCATGTCACCTGGTCATCGCTGGCTTCAAACTTAACGTGTTTCGGTGTGTTGTCACGCAAATCAGGAGCAGCATCAGTGGCGTTTGAGAACAGAATACCGCTTATTTTCAATGGTTTGCTAAAGTCAATGACTGCCACAATCGGGTCGGTAGTGAAATTAAGCGCGGGGTCGGTGTGCCATATTGTGGCTGCATTGCCGTCTAATATTCTGTCCACAGGCAATGCTGACCACGAGTTATTACATGCTGCAATCGTCCATTTGTCTTTTTCAAGGTCTTGTGGCGCCACATCCTGTTCCACCGAAATTACAAGAGATGTGGTTTCATCACCGGTTTTTGCCGGTTGGGTAACAATCGTTACCTCGGCTGTCCGTTGCGTATTGTCTTCATTTTTGGTTACCTCAATACGCAGACTTACAGATTGGTCAGCATTGACTGTCATCGTTGGCGTACACCAAGGTTCCGACGATGTTGCCTCCACTTCGCGATTAGCGCTTACGATGATGGTCTTATCGCCTGCTTTACCTGTAAAAGTCACGGTTTTGTCCGCATCATCCACCACGATAAACGGAACGGGAAGGCGCAAATCCTGTTCTACGGAAATCTCTCTGAATGTCACTCTATCGCCTTTTTCTGCCGATTTGGTAGTGATCGTTACGTTGGCTGTCCGCTTCACTTCTGCTTCATTTGTGGCAACCTCAATATGCAGACTTACAGATTTATCCGCATTGACTGTCATT
>JAISKR010000126.1 GCA_031260845.1 Bacteroidales bacterium | reverse complement strand
GGATGCTACAAAAATTGTCCGACACGAAATTCAAAAACTTGTACCGGGCGTTATTTACAACATTCCCGCCAATGTATGGCACAATATTGCCATGCAGGAAGATGCACGAATAATCATTGTAGAAGATGCCGATACCCATTTGCATGATGTTACTTATCAGGCTCTTAGCAAAGAACAACAAAAAGAATTATACGAACAAATAAAAACATATAAAATAGGATGAATTCATTAGAAAGATGTTTAGCAGTACTTAACGGTCAACCGTTCGATACACTGCCCGTTGTACCCCAAAGTTTTATGTATGCCATAGAAACAGCCGGTTTCAAAATTGGCGACATCAATAAAAATGGTAAAAAGATGGCGGAAGCACACCGCATTTCGCAGGAAAAATACGGCTACGATGGCTGTATCATAGATTTTGACGATGCCTCAATCGCCGAGGCATGCGGTGCAAAAGTGATATTTAGAGACAATGATCCTGCCATCGTGGACGAAAGTGTACCTGTTCTCAAAGATTTACGTGATGTCTATGAACTTGAAATACCCGACCCGCTGAAGTCCTATCGCTTGTGCGAATGGCTCGAAGCCACTAACCGTTTGGTAGAAGCGATCGGCGACCATGTTTTTGTGATGGGGCGCGCCGACCAGGGACCGTTTAGCACCGCTTGTTTATTGCGCGGCACAACGCAATTCATGATGGACTTGCTTACCGAAGACGAGCAATTGATAGCCGATGTGCTTGAATATTGCCGCAAAGCAAGCGTCGCCTTTGCCAAAGCGCAAAAAGATGCAGGCGCACACGCCACCTCCATTGGCGATTCGTTGGCTGGTCCCAACCTGATAGCTCCGGAACAATACCGTCAGTTTGCGCTGCAACCCGAAGTCACACTCACAAAAGAAGTGCAAGATTATGGTATTCCTTTCTCGATTCACATTTGCGGACGTGCCAACGATATTGTGGCTGATATGGGCAGCACCGGTGCAAAAATACTGGAAGTAGATTGGCAAATGGATATGGCATTAGCGCGTAAGGTAGTACCCGAAAGCACCGTGTTAATGGGTAACGTTGACCCCAGCGACCCGCTTGTATTGGGAACACCCGCCGAAGTAACCGAAGCCGTAAAACAAGTGATAGCAGCGACCAAGGGAAAAGGTTTGTTTGTCAGTTCCGGTTGTGCCATTGGAAGAAATACACCCGAAGAAAACTTCAAAGCCTTGATTTCGGCAGCAAGAGAGTATGGAAAATACGAAGATTTGCAAGAACTTTAAAAACTTGTTATTGCTTAGTCAATCGTTTGTTACACGATTTCATGCTGCATCATCGTCCGGTGGTTCATCTGCTTGACGACTGGTTCACCAGCCGCAAACTCGGCAAAAGCAGGCACAGGAAAGATACCGGTTTGCAGCGCCGAACTTGCCTCCGACTTGGACAACCGCCCCGCCGCCCGCCAGTTCAGGCGAAGCATTGAGCAATACATGATGTCGGACAAGTTCAATCCGGTTGCTGAAATAAATTTGGAAACCATCCGAGGACTGCTAAAATAGCGTTTTAAAAAGATTTGCGAATCCGTGAACGGTGTTACGAAATTTTTTCCAATCAACCCCTGCGGGGATTGATTTTTTTATATCTTTGCCGTTCAGAATAAATCTGCATGAAAGATATTTGCGCTTTTTGCGTAGTTTTGTGGTGGTTGTGGCGTCCGGGCAGCTTAATGGCTCAGCAGCAGCCCGACACGGTGTATCGTATTCCTGAGGTGACAGTGACAGGTTTGCAGGTACAGTCGGGGACTTTGCAACGCATTGAAACGGGTAATATCCGGCAGTTGCCCAATCCGTCGGGTAATTTTGAGGCGTTGCTGAAAACCTTGGCAGGGGCGTCGTCTAACAATGAACTGAGTGCGCAGTATTCGGTCAGGGGTGGTAATTTCGATGAAAACTTAGTGTATGTCAACAATATAGAAATACACCGTCCGATGCTGATACGGTCGGGACAGCAGGAAGGGTTGAGTTTCATCAATCCTGATTTGGTGGCTTCCGTCAATTTTTCGGCAGGCGGATTCGGCGCCTGCTACGGCGACAGGATGTCATCGGTGTTGGATGTGCAATACCGCGTGCCCACCGCGTTTCATGCCAGTGCTTCCGCAAGTTTGCTGGGCGCTGCGGCGTCTGTGGAAGGATTAGTGAAGGACAGGTTTTCGTATTTGCTTGGGGCGCGTTACAAAACCACCAAATATCTGTTGGGTACATTGGACACACAGGGCAATTACAACCCTCGTTTTGTGGATGTGCAGAGTTTATTTCAGTACAAAATGTCACCCCGATGGGATGTGGATATGTTGGTCAATTTCAACAACAACCGCTATCTTTTCGAGCCTGAACACCGCACTACCAATTTCGGTTCCTTGTATGAATCGTACCAACTGAATGTCTATTATGACGGCATGGAACTCGACACGTACAACAGCGGTTTGGGGGCTTTGACGTTGACGCATCGCCCGTCCGACCGGTGGACGCTGAAATGGACAGGCGCAGCAGGACTGACCGCCGAAAGGGAAACCTTCGATATAGAATCCGCTTACTGGTTGAGCGAACTGGAGAACAACCGTTCCGACAGCATTATGCGTCCGGGGGTGGGCAGCGAGTTGAGCCATGCCCGTAATTATTTGAACACCGGCAATTTTTCGTTGACGCATACCGGCACATTTAAGGAAGGTCGAAAAACATTGGACTGGTCGGTAGCCGTTCAGCGGGAAACGGCTGACAATCGCCTCAACGAGTGGGTGATGATTGACTCTGCGGGCTATTCCGTGCCTTACGACGGGACGGTGATACCGCTCAAAGCCGTCAGAACGGCTGACAATTACCTGAAAATACAACGCGCCATTGCATGGTTGCAGTATCAGCAGCATCTTTCAGGCGCGACAGCCCAATGGACGGTCACGGCAGGTTTGCGCTTCAATTACAATGACGTCAACGGCGAGAGCCTGTGGTCGCCGCGAGTTTCGGCTACCGTTCGTCCGTACAATTTTAGCCGCCTGTCCGGTCATTTGGCGGTGGGAATGTACGCACAACCGCCGTCCTATCGCGAAATGCGCGACATTAACGGACAGATGCACACTCATATCAAGGCGCAACGGTCATTGCACTATATCATTGGCGGCAATTATCTGTTCAACATGGGTGAAAAGCCTTTCAAACTGTCGTCGGAACTGTATTACAAGCAATTGAGCCGACTCATCCCTTACCGGCTCGAAAATGTGCGGATTTACTACGCAGGCGAAAATATGGCTTCGGGCTATGTGACCGGCTGGGACGTCAAACTGAACGGCGAGTTTGTGAAAGACGCCGAATCGTGGGTAAATCTTTCGTTGATGCGCGCCCGTGAAGATATTACTGCCGATGGCGCCGGCAGTTTTCCGCTGCCTTCCGACCAGTGGTTCAATTTTAATCTGTTTTTTCAGGACTATTTCCCTATGGCTCCCACTTGGCGCGTCTTTTTAAATCTGAACTACGGCTCCGCCTTGCCGTACAGTTATCCCGACGAATCGCGTTTCGACAAGTCTTTCCGGATGCCGGCTTACCGCAGGGTTGATATTGGTTTGAGCAAAGTGTTTTTTAAGGACAAACCACATTCGTTCATCCGGCAGATGGCGCTCAATGTGGAAGTATTCAATCTCTTCGACACGAACAATACGATTTCCTATTTCTGGATGCAGGTGGTGAACAATCTCGAAGGCGTCAACCAGCAGTTTGCCATTCCCAACTATCTGACCGCTCGCAGACTCAATCTGAAAATCAGCGTTGCGTTTTGAAAAAATAAAAGGATTGCCCTTGCGGAACAATCCTTTCTTTCACCAATCAAATTTATTCAAAAAATATTTTACTTTGTTTCCGGTGCTTTGGCAACTTTCACCAAGTTGAGTTCGAAAATCAACACGCTGTTGGCTTTGATTTTGCCGCGTGGATTTTCGCCATAACCCAATTCTGCGGGGATAAATACTTCCCAGATGGAACCTTCGGGCATGAGGGTTAAGGCTTCGCTGAAACCCGGAACAACGCCGCCGACAGGGAACGTAACCGTGTCCTGACGCTCTTTGGAACTGTCGAAAACAGTGCCGTCAGTGAGCGTTCCGTGATATACCACGTCCACATTGTCCTCTCTTGCCGGTTTGATACCCGTACCTTCTTTGATGATACGATACTGCAAACCGCTGGGCATGGTGACAATGCCTTGTTTTTTCTTGTTTGCTTCAAGAAAATCCTGACCTTCCTTTAATCCTTTTTCAGCATTCCGGACTTGTACGGTTTGGAAATACTGATTCAGATACATCTGAGCCTGTTGCATCTTTTCTTGAAGGACGCTATCAGGGGCAACCCGACCTTCTGCCCATCCTTTGGCAATGGCGTCGATATTCACATCATCGCCTATTCCCTTCATGGAAACAGATTGATAATAACCAAGATAATAACCGACTGAATCTACATCTGCTTTCAGAGGTACATTGTAGTTCGGTTTGCTTCCACACGACGCTAAAATTATCACACTCAGTGAAATGATAGCAAAATAAGTTAACTTTTTCATTTATGATTTTTTATTTTTAATTTGGCGCAAAATTACTATAATTTATTGAGACTGACTGTTAAAAAATCCTAATTATTAATTGAGAGCAATTCTATTGCGTAAATGAGCGCCGAATTAGGCTCAATAGGAACGCCCGACGGTGGATTTGCGCCATACGCCAGTTCAAACGGCACATACACTATCCATTTGGAACCTACGGGCATCATTTGCAGCGCTTCTATCCAGCCCGGAATCACGTGACTGACAGTTAATTCAATCGGCTGGTTGCGTTCCACCGAACTGTCGAAGATGCTGCCGTCTATCAAAGTGCCGTGGTAATGCACAGTCACTTTGTCGTTTAGCGAGGGTTTGGCGCCTGTTCCCATCTTCATCACTTTGTACTGCAAACCGCTGGAAAGCGTCACCACACCCGGTTTCGATTTGTTCGTCGCAAGAAAATCCCGTCCGGCTTTCAGGTTTTGCTCGTTTTTGATTTTTTGATTTTGCTGGTACGTCTTGTCCACAATGCGGCTGGCTTCATCCTGATTGAGCGCCAAAGTTTCGTTGGCAAGAACTTTTTCCACCGTGCGGGCAAAAATATCGGCATTGATATGGTCAAAACCTCCGGATTTAATGTTCTGCCCGAACATGATTCCCAATGCATAACTCAAAGAATCCTTGCCGTCTTTCAGTTTGATGGGGGCGTTTTGTGCCGACACATTGAATGAAAATACTAAAAATGACAGAATTATAATAACTCTCATGCTTGTAAATTTTTTGCAAAAGTAATAATAATTTTTGCATGATAACAGTAATTGTAAATTTTTGTTAAAAAAGAATGGCAACATTTCTATTTTTATAAGAAATAAACCTATCTTTGCAGAAAACGATTAAAATGTAATTGATTATGGCAATGTTATTTAATCCGTTCAAGATGCCCAAACCGCGTCCGTTCAACTATATGCCTCTGTATTACGACGAGCGGAAAGAGCAGTTGGAAAAACTGAAAGAGGCGGCTGCTGCCGACAAGAGCAAGCCTCGCGTAAATCTGCAAAAAGGATTTCTGCACGACCAGCGGGCAAGAAATAAAAGTCAATTGGAAAAAGGTTCTGTGATTCGTTGGGGCGTCATTATTGCGGCGGCGATTGCCGGTTTTATGATTCTTTTGCCCCGAATTGACAAATTTGTGATGCTGTTGGCGAAATGACCGATATTATCAAACTTCTTCCCGATTCGGTGGCAAACCAGATTGCCGCAGGCGAGGTGATACAGCGACCTGCATCCGTGCTGAAAGAATTGGTGGAAAATGCAATTGATGCGGGCGCTACGCAAATCGGGGTGTATCTGAAAGACGCCGGGCGGACGCAAATTCAGGTGATCGACAATGGTTGCGGTATGTCCGAAACCGACGCCCGATTGTCATTTGAACGCCATGCCACTTCCAAAATCCGCGA
>JAISKR010000102.1 GCA_031260845.1 Bacteroidales bacterium | reverse complement strand
CACCACGGTCGGATAATTGGGAATGAAAAAGTACCCATTGACCGCCGGGAACAAGGCAACCAACATCCATGGTGAAATGCTCAGTGCCAATCCCAACGGCAGAAGCGCCCGCACGGTAGCCGCCTGACTGAACAGCAGTATCGACATCACAAACAACGCCAACCCAAACAGCCACGGCATTTGCGTCACATATTCCTCTATGCCGCCTTTGAGCGCCGCCATATTGCCTGAAATAAACGTGTCGCCCATCCATGCAATCCCGAATATCGCCACCACAGCCTGCATCCCTGCCGAAAACACAGAGCCTTGCACCGCTTTCACGCCATCGGTTTTCGTAATGACCAAAATCAAAGCGGCTGCGGAAAGCATCAGTATTTCAATGATATGCGACATCTGCATACGAACCATACCGCCCTCTGCCGAAAATGCAGGGCGCCACGTTTCCATCGAGCCGAAAAAAACGATACCCACCGTTGCCGCTACAAAAATCAGGATGGCGAATAACGCGCTTCGCGCATTGCCAACTTCCTGCAAACGATACGGTCTGTTTGTAAATTCGCCTAACGCGATACGCCTTTGGTATTCCGGGTCTGCGTCCAATTCCTTTCCGGTGTGCATCGCGTACAAAGCCCCTGCCAACACGCCGACTATCGTGCACGGTACGGAAATCATCAGAATATGCAGCAACGAGATGGAATAGCCCCCCAACATACTGAGCAGCGCAACGGTTGCTGCCGAAATCGGGCTGGCAGTGATGGCTTGCTGCGAAGCGATGACAGCAATGCTCATCGGGCGCTCAGGACGGATATGCGTTTCGGTTGCCACTTCGGCAATCACCGGCAGCACCGAATATGCGACGTGCCCCGTGCCGGCAAGAAAAGTGAAAAGATAAGTGATGGCGGGACTTAACAAAGTGATATGCTGCGGGTGTTTACGCAACAACTTCTCAGCCCACTTCACCATCAAGTCCAAGCCGCCCGCCGCCTGCATACAACTTACCGCGGCAATCACCGCCACAATCATCAGCATGACGTCAATCGGCGGCGTTGTCGGCTGCAAGCCAAAGCCAAAGGTCAGAACAGCCAGTCCCAGCCCGCCCGTTACGCCCAACCCGACGCCACCCTTGCGGGCGCCAATCACAATGGCAATCAAGACTATGATTAACTGTAAAAGCATGGTTTTTCTCTTACGAATCTAAAATTTTGGCAAAGGTACAACTAAAATCGTTCTTGCACGAAAAAAATTATTTGCCGGTATTATTCGTTTCTACTAAGGTTTTACTTTTAAATATCTCATTTTCAAAACTTTGTTAGCCTTAGTAGATAGGACAGGGCAACGGAAACCGTCGACCTTATTTTTGTTACCTACGAAGGTTTCGTATATCTACGAAATGTTCGTAGATATATCAAAACAATAGCACTGCAAATAAAAAACCCCGCACTTTTGGCGCGGGGCATAGAGATGATTGTTTTTATCTCTTAAAACTTATAAAGGGCGCCAATGTAAATGCTGCCCAAACTGCCTACCAAATCGTCGGTATCCAAGTTAAATTTGGCAGACGATGAAATGTCTTTTGAATCGGTGCTATCGTGTTTGGTCACGGCGGCGTTGACTCCGAAGTTAAAAAATTTCGGGGAAATTTCCAAGGCAAAATGGTCGGAAATATTGTAAGCCAGAATCGGGTGGATATCTAACGAAAATAGGAGGGTCGGATTGCCATTCGTGGTCGTGCTGCCCGTTGTTATTTTGTTTTTTGCACCTGCTATTCCTACCACACCTTCGCCCATAAGCGCAAATTTTCCAAATTCAACAAACGAATAACGAACAAAGGGAGCAATCATCCAGATTGTTTGTGTTGTTTTTTCGTTTACAGTGGCATTGGTATTTTCGACATCTATCCGAAACGCAACACTTCCGCCGATAGCCCATTTGTCACTCAAATAGTATCCCACTTTGGGACCAATTTCGAAATATCTTGTTGAAGGTCCGTCATAAGTAGTGCCCCCAGTAGAAGCAGCGCTGGCTGAGGATCCTGATTTTAAACTGCCGCCCAAAAACAATTGGGCGTTTCCTGTAAAAGACACACCGAATGCTGCAACGAGCATCAGTAACACAATTTTCAAATTAACATTCTTGTTTTTCATATTGATTTATTTAATTTATTAAAGACTTTTCCGATATTTGTTATAAGACGCCTGCTCAGGCGCAACACTCCAACCCGAAATAATGCCTCCGTAGAAGTAAAAATTGACATTGAACAGCACTCTGCTGTTTTTGTCGGTTACGGTGTAGCATTTCGTGGTGCCGTACTGGTCGGCTAAGGTGTAACCGCTCAGCGCTATTTCCGCAAAGGGATTCACAGCCAGCGCGTCTGCAACAGGGTTGGGCTGTGACTCTTGCGAAGCGCGACGACGGCGGCGGTTCTGATTTTTCAGTTGAGCGACGAAATCAGCCGCCGTATTTGTCCTGAAAGCATTATAGGACACTTTCTCGATGGTTTCCCAGTCGGTGTTTTTCAATTCGGGCGAGGCGGCGGATTTGGCTAATCCCACATAAGCGGCTATCCGCATATTGATAGCCTCCATGATGGCAGGTTTCTGGAAAGGATCCAACACTACGGCGGTGAGTCCCCGGTTGGCAGGATTCACTTTCGACTGACTTCTCTGCGCCCTCACGCTGTCGGTATAGGCTTTGAACTGAGCGCGAATTTCCGGTGTAGCCAATCCTCCGACGGTAAAGATGGCAATTACTTCTGCTCCGTTGTTCAACGCGGCGTTCATACAGTCAAACATACGGGGACCGTTGGTGACGGTCATTCCGCAGCCAAGCGTTGTCATCTCGTTTTTGGATTTCACGTTTTCGATGGTGCAGTCGGAAATAAAACTGACGTCGCCCGTGTAAAAATCGTGATACGCCATCGGGAACACGACGTCGAGGTTCCATTTTCCCCAATCCTGCCGAACCATACTGCGCGACATTTCCGGCGTCGGGAAAGGCGATGCAGCCATCGTTTTGCCGAACGAATGAACGATTTCCGCTATTTCATTAGCCACTTCCGTGATTTGGTCGCAACGGAACTGCAACCATTTGGCGTCGGTTGACGGATCGTCTTGTTCACGCGGGTCGTAGCCGTATAATTCATTAAATTTCTTCAACATGGCGGGGTCGTAGCCATAATCCCATTCCGGATATTCCTTGTCCTGCACGATTCCATATACGGGCCAGAGCGTAGTGGGCAGAATCACGTCCACCATACGATGGTAGTCAATGGCAATGCCGTTCAAACCATCCACTTCGCAATAGGCTTTCACCTTGTCCCTGATATATTGGCGTACTTCGGGAATCGCGGGACTCATGAACTTGTAATAATCCACATACGCCTGATGGTCGGCGAGGCTTTCGCCTTTGCGGTTGACACTCTGCCATTCGGGATGCGCCGCCACAATGGAATCGCGCCCGTGTTCCAGATTCATTGTCCACAGCCACGCATATATCTCAATTCCGTATTTATGCGCTATGGGAATCGCCACGCGATAGTCGTTCGGCGTGGGCGCATTCAGCATAATGCCGTCAATACCGGTGCTGTTCACAACAGCACAAATCGAGTCGAAATTGGAACCCGGACGATAGTCCATCCACGTCCAAAACATGGGATATTTGGGTGTATTCCCCTTTTCTACCGAGTTGCAAGCCGATATGCCTGCCATCACGGTTAAAATCAATGCCAATTTTACAGTATTTTTCATGATATACAATTATTAAGACTTTATTAATTTTCACAAAAATACTTTTATTTTTTATCATGGCAATGAATAAATCATAAAATCATTAAAATTTTTGCAAAAAAATAGCATTTTATTTCTACATATCAGCGTAATATGCGGTTTTTTGAAATAAACAGTGCATCGTTGCGAAGAGTAGCATTTTTTCAACAAATTTACTATATTCGCTTCTTTAAGTAAATACAGGTAAATACAAGTTATACAGTTGTAAAATACAAGTTATACAGTTGTTATACGTTGTAAATACAGGTTATACAATAGTGATTCATTGTGATACATGGTCAACCGCCCATCATGCGTAATTCGTAATTACGGAAACCGTGAGAAAGTTCGTAATTTTTAATTTTTACTTGCCTCGTGTTGCGAATAATGGGTAATTTTAAACTATTTTACTCTATTCGCATTCATTTTTCCTTTTTTAACAAAAATCTGCTTCCGGTTTTTTTGTCGTTTCAACTATTATTCATACTTTTATCCCCTTATTTTAGGGGTTTAATTGTATTGAAGAAGTACCGTTTTTGTTTGTCTATTGTCCTGATTTTGTGCGGATTATTTCCGCTCAGCGCACAGGAAATCCTGCTTCAGTGGACGGGGGTAATTCGTAATGATTTGCTCGAACCGGTGCCCTACGTTCATATTTTGGTCAAATCGGATTATCGCGGCGCCATCAGCGACCCGCATGGAATGTTCACCATTACTGCGCACGCAAGCGACACGCTGCTGATTTCGTGCGTGGGCTACAAACTGCGGCAGGTCATCGTGCCGAAAACTTCCGGCAACGACACGAAACACTATATCAAGGACATTATACTGGAACCGGACACCATCATGCTCAGCGAGGTGGTCATTTTCCCGTGGAAATCCTACAAGGAATTTAAAGACGCTTTCATGGCGCTCGAACTGCCGGAAGACGAGATGCAACGCGCATACCGCAACATTGCCATCATTCAGGAACAGATTTACAACGCCATTGCCAACCGTCCCGCCTCGCCTACGGCGAATTTCCGCGACGTAATGTCGGCTCAGCACAACCGTATGTCGAATTACGGTCACATGTACCCCACCTACATGATTACCAATCCATTGGCTTGGGCTAATTTCTTTAAAGCGATACGCGACGGCGATTTCAAAAAGAAAGATACCAAAGACCAGCAATCAAAACCAAGCGTGGTGGACGAATATATCAAAAATAACCCTCGCGAATGAAAAAAATTATCGTTTTCGGTCCCGGTCCCGGTTTCAAAGGCGGCATAGCAAATTTTAGCACCTCACTGGCGAAAGCCTTTGCCGGCTTGGACGACACCGAAACTCATTTAGTGTCGTGGATTAAACAATATCCTTTCTTCATACCGCACAATGTAATTGACGACAAAAGTCAAACCGATTTATTGGAAAAAGAGGGCGTAACAGTCACTTATTCACTTAATTACAATCGTTTTATAACTTGGCGTAAAACCTATCAAGCCATTGTGGAACTGAACCCCGATTTTGTGATTTTCCAGTGGTCGAATCCGATTCAGGCTTTTCCCCTTGCCTACCTCATCAGACGATTGAAAGAAAACACCGCCATCCGCGTTATTGCCGACCTTCATTTCGGCAATCGCAAGGAATATGCGAACCTCGTGAAGCGGCTGACCATC
>JAISKR010000059.1 GCA_031260845.1 Bacteroidales bacterium | reverse complement strand
CATGACATTTGCACCATCGCCACCTATCCCGATAAAGTATCGTTGGACTCGACATATATTACCCGCCAATCCTTGAATATCAAGGGCGTGATGGGTTCGCACAAAGAAAATTTCTTGGTAGCGCAAAAATTGCTGGTAGAAGGCATTTTTCCCGCCGACCATTACATTAATCTGTACGATTTTGAGCATATCAATCAGGCTTTTGCCGATTCAATTCAGGCAAAAACGACGAAGGCGGTAGTAAAGATGAATTAAAAGTAAAAAATGTCAAAAATTTTAATAACAGGAGGGACGGGCTGTATCGGTTCTGTTACCATTTACAAGTTGCTGCAATATCCGACGGTGGAAAAGATTGTGGTTGCCACGCGGTCAACCAATAAAGAGCCTGTAAAATTATGGTTGGGCGAAAATATTGACCCGCGTGTTGAATTTGTCACCTTCGATTTGTCGGATTATGCCTTGGTGGAAACGATGGTTCCGCAAATTAATCCCACTCATATCATTCATTTGGGCGGTTATCAAAGTCCTGATTGTGCCGCGAATCATCTGAAAGGCATGGAAATCAATGTCGGCGGCACGATGGTGTTGTTGGATGTTGCCGAAAAGTTGCACGGTTTGGAACGTTTTGTCTTTGCCAGTTCCGGTGCGGTGTACGGCAAGCGCAGTATGTACCTCGGTGCGACGATTGGGGAAGATGTCATTCTTACGCCACCCAATCATTATGGAATCTGGAAACTTGCAGGGGAGCATCTGGCGCGGTTTTTCCACGACCGTACAGGCGTTCCCACCGTCTGTCTGCGGTTGAACACCACCTACGGCTTGGGACGCGACAAGGGAATGACGTCTGCACCTACCGCCGCTCTAAAAGCAATAGCGCTCGGAGCATCCAAACATGAGGTGATTCCCTTTGCCATGCCCTACCAGGGTTTGGAAAATTATCATTTTGTGGAAGATGTGGGCGAACATTTTGCAGCCTGCACGATGCAGCCTTTCTCAGGTTACGGATTCTTTAATATCAGGGGAAAAACCATTGAAGTAAGGCAGTTTCTGGATATTGTGCGGCAGGAAGCGGCAGCGCTGGGTTTGGGGCAATACACCGACGTTTCCATCGCGCCCGACGCCCAGCCCAATATGTTCAGTTATGAACTTTGTCACGAAAAAATTGAAAAAGCGTTCAAGGATATGCCGCTGACCGCTATCAATGAAGGCGTGCGGCGTTCGCTGATAGCCTTTCAAAAATTAAACGGATAATCAAAAATCATCAATCAAAAATAGCCATGATAAAAATCGGATTTATAGGCGCGGGGGATATTGCCAATCTTCATGCCGAAGCCATCAAACAGTTGCCCGGAGCGCAACTGAAAGGACTCTGGAACCGGACAGCCTCTAAGGGCGAGGAAAAGGCGGCGCAATACGGTTGCCAAACCTATCCCACAGTGGATGATTTGTTGGGCGATGCGGAAATTGACGCGGTGTTCATCCTCACCAATGTGGAAACACATTTGCAGTACATTGAAAAAGCGGCACAGGCTGGAAAGCACATTCTGATTGAAAAACCGGTTGCCGATACGCTGGACGAGTTACTGCAAGTGAAACAGATAGTGGATGCGGCAGGGGTGAAGTGTATGCCGGTGCATAATTATATTTACGAACCCGGCGTAAAAAGGTTGCACGACATGGTGCAAAGCGGCTCTCTGGGCGCCATCACTCAGTTTTACATGATGTACAATATTTTCCATGCCGAAGACAACCGCGTGCGCTATCCGGGCGTCATACACCAGATTCTCACCCATCATGCCTACACGATGTTGTATCTTGTGGGGCGCCCTCAATCGGTGTCGTGCATGAAAAGCACGTTGGATTTCACTTATGCGACGCAGGAAAATTTGGCTATGTCCGTCATGAAGATGGAAAACAACGCCCTGAGCCATCTCTGTGCCAGTTTTACCGGCGACGACCATGCCGGAGAGCCGTGGACTTGCCTGATGAAGGTGATGGGAACCAAAGGAAGCGCCAAATACAGTTATCGCGATTGGGTAATTAATACGCCCAACGGTCCGCACTCGCAGACTTATTATTGCTATCCCGAATCCATCAAGAATACGGCGGTTCACTTTATTGAAAACGTGCTGGGTAAAGGGGAAGCGCCCTTGTCAACCCTCGAAGACGCCATCGCTGTTCAAAAAATTATTGACGCCTGCGAAAAATCGGCTGTTGAAGGCATACACGTAACGCTTGGGTTCAATCATTGATACCTACGAAAGTTTCGTAGGTTGTGAAATTTCACCAAAAAATCTGTTTCCCGTTTGCGTAAGTAAAAGGGCGTTCTTCTCTTCCACGAGTGTGATTTCGCAGCCAATACATTGTTTTGGACGGTATCTGTTTGTAAAGCAAAAAAGACGTATCGCCTGTCTGCTGCCCTGCCGATACCCATTGTCCCTCGTTCCAATAGAGTAATTCATATTCATCACCTTGTCGGATGCTGTTGTCGTCATTTCTGAACAGGTACCTGATTTGCTCCATTTTCTGAGGCGAGTCGAAAGCCAAGCCTACCCAACTGCCGTCCGGTGCGAGCGCCTCAAAATAAGTCAGCGGGTTGCCGTCGAACACATTTTCTTTTACATGGTTGTCCCATGCTGAATCAAGACCGCCGATAACCGCGCCTTGCAAAGCATGACCGTGCGACATAAATTGTATTTCAGCCATAGTATTACGTCCACCGGGGGCAGACAGATAACGTACATACCTGAACCGATCCTGATGCTGCACCGGCACATACGCCCACATCATGTTTGCCGTATCTGCTATAGTGTGCAAATCGACGGCATCGCCGAAATCGACGCGGTTTGCCCCTTGAAACCTGCCGCCCACCGCCCACGAGAGATATGTTTTCCAATAAAACTCCATCATGAATTTGCGTGTCAGCATCATATCGCTTGGATGTTCCCTGTCTGCTTCGACGAGGAAGATGGTGGTATCGCCTTTGAACAGAAAAGGTTCAGAAATGGGTACATTTCTGTTGTGTATATATTTTGTTACCCGATACAAGGCATTTGACTCTACATTGCGAAAAGTAACACGGTCGGCGTCTCTTTTACTCCATGCCAGCGGCATCCACTGCTGCGAGCGGGTGTAGGCGCTCAAATAAACCCAATCCCCCTTTTTACCCGACTGTCTATCCAAATTTACCATCACATTATCGGGAAAATACTCATTCGACATATCTTTCAACAAAGGGCTGCCAAGCGCAGGCGGAATATTTGTCGCTGCTGTGTTTGCAGCAGGCGTATCCCGTTGAACGGCGTAACATAAACGATATACTTTTCCGTACTTTCGGGGCAGTACATCCGAGCGTTTTTTGTAGAAATTAATATCCTCGATATAAAAACGTTCCCGACCGGCATTGACGTAATTCCAAACATGGATTGAATGGTCGCTGTTGATGTGCTGTACCAAGGTTTCCATGCCTGTTGGGATGCCCAACGACCGCATCAGGTAGGTAAAAAATTCAGACTGCCCCTTGCAACCGCCCATCATGCTTTTCAGTGTGGTTAAGGCGCCAATGCCGGGCGCCACATTCAGTTCGACGAGGTGAGTCCATTTCCCCGAGTTGGTGCACAGGTAGCCACAAACACTGTCAAGCCCATACTGAACAATCGGTTCAATCAGAGGGTGAAATGTTTGATAATAAGTTTCTTTCCAGTCTTCTATTGCTTCGTAACTTACGCGGTAGGGCAATATTTCTTCGCAGAAATCGTCGAAAGAAATGTTATTGTTCCACGGTGATTCCTGCCATACCTTGAATGAAAATTCAATATTCTTTATCAGATAGTCAGCCGTAATGTGTTTCACATCTTCTTTTACCGTGTAATTGTCTGAAAAACTGCCGAAACGTTGTTTGCAATATTCAAGTGTGCCGGCTTCGGGATGCCTGCTCATGTTAGATTTCAAAGAATCAAACGCATTGCTGTTCAATTCGTAATGACAGGGCATGTTTTCTATCAAAAAACAGGCGGCTTTGTATTTCAGACTGTCAGCCTGATTCCGGCTGTAATGTTCCAACACTTTTTCCAATTCGGGGCGATTGTTGCCCGCCTTACGCAAAACCTGTACTATTTCAGGAGAATACGGCAAGCGACTAAAATAGTATTCTTCCCATGCAAAATATCCCACCCAAAACATAATCAATATTGCAGTGGATAAGAGAAAATATATTCTTCTTTTATTTCTCATGATATAGCCTCC
>JAISKR010000037.1 GCA_031260845.1 Bacteroidales bacterium | reverse complement strand
ACAGGAAGCGACCGGGTGTACGTCCGATACATTAGAGGTAGAGATAACGGAACCCGATCTGAAAATAAACACCAGAATCGTCATTGATCCGACTTGTTTAGGACATAGCGACGGCACGGTGGAAGGCACGATTCTCAACGGGCATCCGCCTTTCAAACTTGAATTGATTGACGGCGGAAAACCGTGGTATGCCGAAGAAAACCCTGTATTTCCGGAAGAAATTGCCGGTTTCACCTTTACAATAGATAGAGTTACAGGTGGTAAGTATTCTTTGCTCATTTCCGACGCCGCAGCCTGCGTCGATACTGCCGACATGGACATTGAAGCGCCTCAATTGGTCAAATTTACACTGGATTCGATAGCGCCCACTTGTAACGAAGACCCTGTTATTGCTATGGGCGTCATCATTTACAAGATAACGGAATGGACGCCTATTGTGGGACCGACTATCTATCCGCCGCCGACAACTGAAGTTTTTGCCGTCTATTTAGATGCTGAGGAAATAATCTATCCGTATCCGACACCAATCACCGACAGCATAAAAAGTTTGGCAGGCGGAAGTTATGAGGTGGCTGTGAGGATGATGGCTGGTTCGTCGCTTGATATGTGCATCGGATTGGATACCATAGAACTGAAAGCGCCTGAACCGCCCGTGGTGATTCCTGTGGATGATTCAATTGCGAATCCCACCTGCGTGGGACGGACAGACGGCAAATATGGCTTTACAATAGACGATAGTTCTGCCTCTGTTTACGAATATTTGCTGAGCAATACGGCGCCTGAATCCGGTATGTTCGTACCGTCTTCAAACCATTGGCAAAAAGGCTACGACGCCGCCGGAGCAGACCAAACAGACGAAGGCAATGTGACTGTCAACAGCGTCAGCATACATTATATGATAGAGCGCTATGAAGGATATTACACCGGCTTGGACACCGGCGTCTATTATCTGTGGATACGCGACACCACCACCCATTGTATATACAGCGAGGAGATTATCATGGAAAAGGAGCAGCGGCTGACGCTTACCATTGATTCACTCTATCGGATTATCGACGGCAGGCTTTGCGAGGTGGAAGTGGATTTGACCGCGACTGTTTCCAGCGTGGACGAAGAGACTTCCGCACCCTACGTTTGGGAAATGAGCGAAGACGGCGGAGCATTGACGCCGCTTGACCATCCCGAATTGGTCACCATCACCAACCCCGACGGAAAACAGGAAATCCCCGTTCAATTTCACGTAACGGACGCCATCGGTTGCAGCATCGACTCGGTTTTCACCGTTGTAATGCCGCGTCCGGTAAAGGTGGAGGTGCTGAACGCCGACACTTCCATTGTTTGCAACCAGAACCCGGACGGATACATTAAACTGACAGGGGAGGAGGACAATTACCAATACGAATGGCGATGGGAGGACAACGAAAAACAGAAGGACAAAATCCTTTCCGTCACCGATTCTGTCGGCTCGTTGATGGCAGGCATATACAGCGTTCATGTGCTTGATTCTGCGGGTGTATGCTATTTCGATTCCATCTTTGAAGTGAAAGCAGACCATTATGTAGAACCCGAAATCACGAATCCGGACGGGAAAACGGCATTTTGTCCCGATGAAATCATCAATCTGCTCGGGACAATAACGATTGACAAGCAGCCGTTTGTGCCTGTCCCCGGTATGCTTCCGCCTGTGTGGCAGATGCCCGACGGCGATTCCATTGATTACATTACCAACAATGAGATTTCATTTGAAGCCGACCCTGAATTTCCCGACAGCATCGTGATACTGAAAGTCGCCTATCCTTTTGATGACGCCACCTGTGTGGCTCGCGACACCTTTACGTTCTCTATCTTGCCGGCGCCCGAATTGGCGTTTTCGACAGACACCGCTTATGTTCCCCTTGATGAGAGTTATCCCTTGGAAGTGACGGCTTCGCCGGACGCCATCGATTACACGTGGGCAAGCATTCCCGACGGTCATACCGGCGGATTGCCGCAATTTCCTGAAATCTTGTCCACTGTATATCTCAACCGTCCGGAGCGTGCATATTATCTCTACCTCGAATTGACGGGCGAAAACACTTGCGTAGCCCTCGATTCGGTGTATATTGACGCTTCGCGCGAATTTTTCATACCCAATGCCTTTACGCCCAATGGCGATGGTATCCACGACCTGTGGAAATTCTATCCCTTGGAGCAGTATAGTTTGTTTTACACCGTTGAAGTGGCGGTATTCAGTCGTGCAGGTGCGCCGGTATATAACCGCAAGGAATATAGCAACGACCCGTCGGTAGCCTTTGACGGGCGCAAAGGCGGAAAGGATTTGCCCGTCGGCACCTATTATTATGTGGTGAAATTGATTCACAGGCAAACCAAGGCGGAGGAAGTATATACAGGGTCTGTTACCATCATTAGATAGTTGATTAAAATACAGTAGAATGAAGAAATATATATTCTTATGGATTTGTGGGTGTTGGTTGAGTCTGAATGGCTTGGCACAACAAATCCCTGTATCGACGCTGTTTATCGAAGATCAGTTTTTATACAATCCTGCCGTTGCAGGTACGGACGATGGCTTCAAAGTGCGTATGGATAACCGTTTCCAGTGGACGGGTTTTACCGATGCGCCTATCACCAACCAACTGAGCGCCTACGGACCTCACAAAAACAAGAATATCGGCTACGGCGGGACAATAGGCTACGATGCCACCGGACCGACCGGAAGATTTACCCTCAACGGCGCCTTTGCCACTAATTTCGCCTTGGGCGGCAGTCTGCGACTTTCCACCGGCATCAACTTCGGCTTTATCCAGTATCGCGTGGACGGCAGCCAGTTTGAACTGGACTCACCCGACGACCCCTACGCCATGGATGACCCCTACGCACCGCCCGTGCCCATGTCCGCTTTCCTGCCCGATGCAGCAGCAGGCGTTTATCTCTACAATTCCAATTTATACTTTGGCTTTTCGGCGTTGCAGTTGTTCAGCAACAACATCAAATTTAACGGAGAAGACAGCAAACGCAACAAGTTGAAACCGCATTTCTACGGCATTGCAGGCTACAAATTTTATTTCGGCGATTGGATGCTGGAACCGGCTGTTTTGGCAAAAAAAGTGGAAGCCGTACCGTTGCAATTGGACATCACCGCAAGGCTCATGTTCCGCGAACAGTTCTGGGGCGGAGCGAATGTCCGCAACACCTTTGAATCCTTCGACGATTTGTGTTTCATGGTCGGGTACATCCACCAAAAGCGGCTCAACATCGGCATCGGTTACGATTTTTCATCGTCAGCCATCAGACCTTACACCAATGGCACCATCGAACTGATGATTGGCTACAACTTCGACGATATAAGGCACAGGGAATAAGCCCAAAAGTTTAATATACCTGCCGGTTAGTATTTTTACAAACAAAGGGAAAAATATTTCGAGAGAAATAATTTTGTGTTGAAATATTTTGTACTTTTGTACAAAATTTGGCAATTCAAAAATTTAAAATGAAAAAGTTGACAAAAAATAATTTTCAGCAATTAGTCGAGAAAATAAACGACATTCACGTTGCCATGCAGCGCGGAGCCGCTTATGCTGTTAATTTGATATATCTGCAAATTCAACCGACAGTCGAATTCGACACCTTTTCGCAAAAATAAATCATAA
>JAISKR010000293.1 GCA_031260845.1 Bacteroidales bacterium | reverse complement strand
ATAAGATGCCTATCTTTACCTGATTTTTATTCTGTATATTTTTTGTTCAAAAACAAGATATGTTCAAGAGAGTATTCGTTTGTTGTGTAGTGTTTATTTGTCTGTTTACCAATGCTTTGGCGCAGAAAACCGTCAAGCAGTACGACCCTGACGCCTTGTATAAACAAGCGTTGGAGTTTTACGAAAAAGAGAAATATGCGGTTGCGCGAAAGTGTTTTATGGACGTGATGGAGGCTTCGAAAGACCGTCGCAGTTTCGTGTATTCCAATGCGGAATATTATACCGCATTGTGTGCCATTGAGTTGAACCAGAACGACGCAGAAAACCTGCTCAATCGGTTCATCAAAAACAACCCCGACAATCCTAAAACGCCGCTGGCGAATTTCAGGATGGCACGCTATCACTACAACAACAAGAAGTACAAGAAAGCCATCGAGCGTTTTGAAATCGTTTCGCCTCGCGAACTGGACGCCAATATCGCAGACGAATACTACTTTCTGCTCGGGCACAGCCATTTCATGCAATTGGACAATATCAAAGCCCGCGCCGCCTTCTCGCAGATAAAAGACGGCGATTCCAAGTATGCCTTGCCGTCGCTTTATTACTATTCGCACATTAATTATTCGGATAAAAATTACGAAACCGCCTTGCAGGGATTTTTGCGGCTCAAAGATGACGAAACTTTCGGCAGCATCGCACCATATTATATATCGCAAATCTATTTCATGCAGGAAAAATATGAGCAAGTGATAGAAAATGCGCCCAAATTGCTTGACGAAACCAACGAAAAGCGCAAAGATGAAGTGATGCGTATTGTCGGTGAATCGTATTACCGCTTGGAACGCTACAAAGAGGCTATCCCTTATCTCGAACAGTATATCACCAGCAAAAGCCCGACGGTGGAAGACAATTACCAGTTGGGATACGCCTATTACCACTCTGAGGAATATGCCAAAGCCATCAAGTATTTTGAAAAGGCTTCCGGCAGTCCCAGCGCCTTGGGGCAAAATGCACTTTGCCATCTGGGCGATTGTTACGTCAAAGAAGGGGACAAGCACAAAGCGCGTTTGGCTTTTCAATCGGCAGCACAAATGAAATTCGACGAGGCAGCGCAGGAAAACGCCCATTTCAATTTCGCCGTGCTGAGTTACGAATTGCTAATGTCGCCATTCAACGAGTCTATCAAGAGTTTCAACGAGTTCATCATCAAATATCCCTACTCTGACAGGGTGGACGAAGCCTACAATTATCTGGTATCCGCCTACACGACCACGCGCAACTACCGTCTGGCGCTCGAATCCATCGACAAGATAAAGATGAAGGACGACAATGTGAACCGCGCTTACCAGCGGGTGGCTTTTTTCCGTGGATTGGAACTGTTCAACGATTTGAAATTTGAGGAAGCCCTTGCGCTGTTCGATAAATCGCTTGAAAACGCCCGTTTCGACAATTTGCTTGCCGCCCGCTGCCATTACTGGAAAGGCGAATCGCATTACAGGCAGCAGCGTTTTAACGAATCCTATTCGGAATACCGGCAATATCTCACCATGCCCGGCGCAGCACAAACCGAAGAGTACAAACAGGCGAACTACGGCTTGGGATACGCTACATTCAGCCTGAAAAAATACCCCGAAGCGATGGATTGGTTTACCAAATTCGTGAAGGCAATGGGCGATGCACCGTCTAAAAATGTTGCCGACGCCTACAACCGGCTTGGCGACTGCTATTTCATGAAGCCTGCTTACTGGGTAGCCATCGAAAATTACGATAAATCCATTGCCATGGGACTGTCAACCCCTGCTTATGCCTATTTCCAAAAAGGCTTTTCATACGGGCTGCTCGACCGTCACGAGAAAAAAATCGAAACACTGACACAACTGCTGGACAAATATCCAACCTCGTCCTACACGCCCGACGCGCTCTACGAAATGGGACGAAGTTACGTCGCGATGAACAAATCGCAATTGGCGGTCAACTCTTTCAACAAACTGATAACAGACTATCCTTCGAGCAGTTATGTCAGCAAATCCCTGCTTCAATTGGGAATCGTACATTATAATATGGACAAAGGGCAGGAAGCGGTGAAATACTACAAGAAAGTGATTGCGGGATATCCCTCGTCGGTGGAAGCCCGCGATGCACTCATCGGCATCAGGACAGTATATGTGGACATGAACAAGGTGGACGACTACGTGAGTTATACCAACAGTTTGGGCACTGTTGCCAACGTCAGCCTGAGCGAACAGGATTCGCTGACTTACAAGGCAGCCGAAAACTTGTATATGACAGGGGATTGCAACAAATCGTCTGCAAGTCTGAGCCAGTATTTGGAAAAATTTCCATACGGCTCGTTTAAGGTGAACGCCATGTTCTATCTTGCAAGTTGCAGTCTGCGCGACAGCAAATGGGACGAGGCAATGAAAGGCTTTGAATATGTCATTTCGCAACCGCGCAATATGTTCACCGAACAGGCGCTCATGTCGGCGTCTGCCATCTATTTCAATCAGAGGAAATTTGCGGAAGCGCTGAAATCCTATCAAAAAATGGAAGCCGAAGCCGAAATGGCAAGCAATATTCTCGACGCCAAAATCGGCGTGATGCGCAGTCAATTCAGGCTCAGCAATTTCAAGGAAGCGATAGAAGTCACCAATAAAGTACTGAACGACAAAGACTTGCCGGAAGAGTACGTGCGCGAAGCCACTTTTATTTTGGCACGTTCCCTGCAAGAAGAAAAGCAGTACGACCCGGCGTTGGAAAAATTCCGCGAGGTGGCAAAAGAGGTAAGCAGTTTGGAAGGCGCGGAATCGAAATTTCATATCATCGAAATACTGATGCAGCAGGGCAAACTGAAAGAAGCAGAAGACGAAGTATTCGACTTTGTAGCCAAAAACACGCCGCATCAATACTTTATGGCAAAAAGTTTCATCGCGTTGAGTGACATTTATGCCACTCAGAACGATACTTTTCAGGCAATACACACCCTTCAAAGCGTCATAGACAATTATGACGCCAAAGATGACGGTATCATTGTCCTTGCCAACGCGAAGAAAACCGCCCTTGAAGCGAAAGCCAATGCGGTAAAGGAAGTGAAACAGGAAGATTTAGAGGTGGAAATTAAATAAGGGAATGACGAATTAAAAATGATGAATCCAAATATGGAAAAGATGAAGATAACTTTTTGGAAACAGTTTTTCATTACCGGCGTCTTGATTTTGACGGCAACAGCGGCGCTTCATGCTCAGGAACCCGATAACCTGAACAAAGAGTTGATTTTGGTGCGCCCTTACGAGCCGTCGGTGGTCGATGCGCAGAAAATCAGCCCCTTACCCGACCTGAATGACACGGCGCGAGTCAAACCGACATTCAAATATACCATCAAATCACGCCGCATAGACACCCATCCGGACATTACGCCGATTACGCCGGCTAAATTGCAGCCGCTTCCGCTCAATAAACTGTATCACGGCTATGTAAAAGCAGGAGTAGGAACGGGATTGCATCCCATGCTGGACGTGGCATTGAACACCCTGCGCAACGATAAATACGCCGCCGGAGCCTTGGTCAAATACGATGGAATGTTCGGCAAGGTGAAGTTGGAAAATGATAAATCCGTATATGCCGGTTACAGCGACGCCGGCGCGAAGGTGTTCGGTCAGAAATTCTACCGCAGTTCCTATCTCTACGGCGACGCCGGAATAGGCAACAAAATAGTGCATAACTATGGCTATCAGCCTGATATAGATACCCTGATGGTCAAAGACGACATTCGCAAATCATATACTTTTGCCGACGCCCGCATCGGTCTTCGTTCATCGCACTTTCGCACCAGCGAGTTGAACTACAATGTGCAAGGCTCTTACGGATATACAGGCAACAAAACCGACAGCCACGGCGATTTGCTGCCGTTTCCGAACACCCGCAAATTCAAGGAACATGACGTCAACGTGAATGCGCAGTTGGACAACAATATGTTCGGCGGCAATATTGATTTCGAGTATTACGCACGCAGTGAGGCATTTGACTCGTTGCGCAACAATTTTGCATTGAGCGCCAATCCATGGTTCCTGATGGACAACGACAGTATCCGTTTGGAAGTGGGTATGCGGATTTCCATCTACAAGGAAGGCGAAGGAGTGCTGCAATACAAAATTTACCCGAAAGTGGAATTTCAGTTCACCTTGCTGAAAGACGTTTTCATCCCTTTTTTGGGTATTGACGGCTCGTTGAAAACCAACACCTATCGCAGCATTATTGAAGAAAATCCGTTTATCACACCGGGGCTTGCCAATCCTGTCACCAATACGAAACTGAATATTTACGGGGGCTTGAAAGGCGCCATTACTTCCAAGTTATCCTATTACCTGAAAGCAAGTTTTACCACTTCGGACAAGGAATTGTTCTTTGTGAACGACACTGCCTATTCCAAAGCGCAGAATTATTTCACCGTCATCACCGACGATTTGAACAAATTGAATATCGGCGGCGAAATTTTTTACAATCCCAATGAAAGGTTGGAACTCAGGGTGAAAGCCGATTACAACCGCTACGAACTCTCAACCCAAAAATATGCATGGCATTGTCCGGCATGGGTAGGCGAATTTTCTGCCAAATACAAATACCGCAAACTGTTATTCAATTTTGATGCGTTCGCTATCGGACAGCGATATGCCAAAGCATTCGAGCCAAACGTGAATTATTACAAACTCAAAGGCGTTTTGGATTTCAATCTGGGCGTTGAATATCAATATCTGAAAAGAATGTCGTTTTTTGTGAAATTCAATAATTTCACCGGCAATCATTTTAACAGATGGAATTTTTATCCCTCGCAAAGATTTAACGTGATGGGCGGTTTGACTTTTTCATTATAAACGCATTTTATGTAATAATGTAAAATACAGTAATTTACGAAACCTTCGTAGATCTACGAAGGTTTCGTAGGTATGATTTTTCCCTAAAATTTCTTAAAGTTTAACCTGCTCAAAAAAAATTATTTTGCGAAAAATGTTGTTTTAGTATTTGATAATGTTTACCTTTGCACTTTGAACGTAAAGGTTTTATTTATATAAATCATAAATCGAATGAAACAATATTTACCTTTATCCACAGAAAAGGGGAAGTTGATGCTAAAAATCAATCAAGTACGACTACCGGTTATCCTTTTGAGGGTGGCATTGTTGTTTTGTTTCCTTTTTGCCGGGTTTTCTGCACAGGCACAACCTGTACAGCCTGATAATGGTATTGTTTATGTAAAAAAAGGTGGCGTCGGCAATGGTAGCGGCAGTTCATGGGGCAATGCCTGCGCAGAATTAGCCCCGGCGCTGAAAGCAGCAGAAACCAACGCCACTATCAAGCAAATATGGATAGCAGCAGGAACCTATTATCCGCAGGATATGGCAGGAAACGGTACTACTAATCGCGACAAAGCCTTTGTATTGGTGAAAGATGTGAAAATTTACGGCGGTTTTGCCGGTACGGAAACAACAGTTGACGCTCGTAATTGGAAAGCCAACCCAACCGTT
Organism: Bacteroidales bacterium; assembly: GCA_031260845.1. Lineage (GTDB taxonomy): Bacteria > Bacteroidota > Bacteroidia > Bacteroidales > UBA4181 > JAIRLS01. Next base: position 4 of record JAISKR010000293.1, on the reverse strand, counting down.
CTCA
>JAISKR010000292.1 GCA_031260845.1 Bacteroidales bacterium | reverse complement strand
AACACCAATATGATTACGACACGGAAACGGTTATCGGCTTCCTGCGCAACTACGGATTGGACAAGGATTTCAAGGTAAATATCGAAGTAAACCACGCCACTTTGGCAGGACATACTTTCGAGCATGAACTGCAAACCGCCGCTGACGCAGGTTTCCTCGGCAGCATCGACGCCAACCGCGGCGACCAGCAGAACGGTTGGGATACAGACCAGTTCCCCGTCAATTACTACGAACTGGCGCAGGCTTGGCTTGCCATCCTTCCCACAGGCGGATTGGGCAACGGCGGCGTCAACTTCGACGCGAAGATTCGTCGCAACTCTACCGACCGCAGTGATTTGTTCATCGCCCACATTTCCGGTATGGACGCCTTTGCACGCGGCTTGCTGATTGCAGCCGACGTTCTCGAAAAGTCGGACTACAAGAAATTGCTCAAAGAACGCTATGCCTCTTTCGACAGCGGCGACGGCAAAGCCTTTGAAGACGGCAAACTGTCGCTCGAAGACCTGCGCAGCATCGCCCACAAAGCAGGCGAGCCGAAGCAAATCAGCGGCAAGCAGGAATTGTACGAATCTATCATTAATTGGTATATTTAATCAATTACGAATTAATAATTACGAATTACGGGCTGACGCTTCAATCGTTTGCCTCGTAATTCGTAATTCGTAATTTTTAATTAATACTATCATGAGAGATTACAATTTAAGTTATATTATTCCGATTACCTTGGTTGCCACTTTGGGCGGCTTGCTGTTCGGATACGACACAGCCGTCATTTCAGGAGCCGAAAACGGGTTGGAAGCATTTTTTATTCAGGCTTCCGATTTCAATTACACCAACCTGCTTCACGGAATAACCTCGTCGAGCGCGTTGATAGGTTGCGTGATAGGCAGTTTCGTGTCCGGTATTTTTGCTAATGGATTGGGACGTCGCAACTCGCTTCGAGTAGCATCTGTGTTATTTTTTCTGTCGGCGCTGGGTTCGTGGTATCCCGAATTTTTATTTTTTGATTACGGACAGCCGACTTTCGGACTGTGGTGTGCGTTCAATCTTTACCGCATTTTGGGCGGTATCGGCGTAGGGCTTGCTTCCGCCGTTGTACCCATGTACATTGCCGAAATTGCGCCTTCGCAAATCCGAGGCACCTTGGTGTCGTGCAACCAGTTTGCCATCATCTTCGGTATGTTGGTGGTTTATTTCGTCAATTTCTTCATCAAGGGAGACCATCAAAGTATTGAAATTGTAAAATCTACAGTTGGTGAAGTCGAAAAACTCTCCATGTCCGGTTCTATCGACCAATGGACTTACGAAACAGGATGGCGATTGATGTTTGTATCTGAATCTTATGTAGCGGCAGCCTTTGGATTGCTATTGTTCCTTGTGCCGAAAACGCCGCGTTTCTTGGTGTTGACCGGCAATCACGAGCAAGCGCTGCGAGTGCTCACAAAAATCAACGGAGCCATCAAAGCCAAATCCATATTGGATGAGATAAAATCGACCTCGAAAGAAAAAACCGAAAAAATCTTTGCTTACGGCTCGTTGGTCGTTATCGTGGGGATTTTGTTGTCGGTATTTCAGCAGGCTATCGGTATCAATGCCGTATTGTATTACGCACCGCGCATTTTCAAGAGTGCAGGCGCTGAGGGCGGTGGAATGTTCCAAACGGTCATCATGGGCGTCGTGAACGTGGTATTTACCGTTGTTGCCATCGCTACGGTCGATAAATTCGGGCGTAAACCCTTGCTCATCATCGGTTCCATCGGTATGGCTATCGGCGCTTTTGCCGTTGCAGCGAGCGATACATTCAACATAACCGGTTTTTTCCCTGTCATTTCTGTGATTGTTTATGCCGCATTCTTCATGATGTCATGGGGACCTATCTGCTGGGTATTGATTTCCGAAATATTCCCCAACACCATTCGCGGACAGGCTGTTGCCATTGCCGTTGCGTTCCAGTGGATAGTCAATTTCTTGGTTTCATCCACTTTTCCCGCCCTTTGGGAATTTAGTCCGATGGTAGCTTACGGCATTTACGGAGTAATGTGCGTGCTGGCAGCCATATTTGTATGGAAACTCGTACCCGAAACCAAAGGCAAAACCTTGGAAGACATGAGCAAACTCTGGAAAAATAAGGAATAATGCAAGTTTTAAACCGAGGTATGCAAGAATCTTGCATACCTCGGTTTTTTAATGGGAAAAAGGATAAAAGGATTGCATTTTCAAAAAAGATATGTAACTGTCCAGTTTCACCATGTTGTCGAGGTCAATAACGCACAATGAATCACAACCGTATCACTAAACTGTTTCAACACTGTCAGGTCTTTACCATGTATCACTATTGAATCACAATTGAATCATAATTGTCTTTTTTAAAATAAAAACTCCGGGTCTTTGTATTTGCTGATGCCCAGATTGGTGTATGCGGTTGAGGTTACTTCCCGTCCGCGCGGCGTTCGTTTGATGTAGCCTTCTTTGATGAGGAACGGCTCATATACTTCCTCGATAGTGCCCGGGTCTTCGCCGACGGCGGTGGCAATGGTGGACAGCCCAACAGGACCGCCATGAAACTTTTCAATGATGGTGCGCAATATGCGGTTATCCATTTCGTCTAATCCGTGTTTGTCAATGTTCAGCGCATCTAAGGCGAAGCGGGTAATTGCAAGGGTAATGGTTCCGTCGCCTTTCACTTGGGCAAAGTCGCGTACTCTGCGCAATAGGGCGTTGGCGATACGCGGTGTTCCACGACTGCGCGAGGCAATCTCCACAGCCGCCTCAGAAACTATGGAAACATCCAATATCCGGGCAGCGCGGGATACGATACCGGTGAGTATCTCGGCATTATAGTATTCCAAATGGCAGGTGATGCCGAAACGCGCCCTGAGTGGACTTGTCAGCAAGCCTGAGCGTGTGGTAGCACCCACTAAGGTGAAAGGATTCAGCGTAAGTTGTATGGAACGTGCGCTGGGACCTTTGTCTATCAGTATGTCAATGGAATAGTCTTCCATTGCCGAATACAGATATTCTTCCACCACAGGACTCAGCCGGTGGATTTCATCAATAAACAGTACGTCGTTTTTTTCGAGATTGGTGAGAATACCGGCAAGGTCGCCGGGTTTATCCAACACGGGACCCGACGACAATTTCAGATTTACGCCCAATTCGTTGGCGATGATGTTTGCCAGCGTTGTTTTGCCCAAGCCCGGCGGACCGTGCAGCAACACATGGTCAAGCGCTTCGCTGCGCATTTTGGCGGCTTGCACAAACACCCGCAGGTTGTCCACCACCTTTTGCTGTCCGCTAAATTCGCCGAAACCTGCCGGTCGTAGCGATTGGTCAAGTTCTTTGTCTTCCTTGTCCCAACTGTTGGTACGAAATGCTACGTCATTTTCCGGCATTATTTGATTTATTTTAGCGTTTTCGTGCAATTAATATGCCGCCGATGATGCAGGCTAACAGCAATACGCTCAACACCTCGAAAGGCAGCAGGTACTGATATTTTTCCGTACCCATCAGGGCGTTTCCGATGAGTTTCATGTTGATTTCTTGGTCGCCTGTTATGGTCGGGTTGTTGCTGTACAGGAACCGGTGCTTCAACACTGCCATTCCGGTGATTACCAATCCGCCGACGGCAGTCAGAATACCTAACAGCACTTTGGGTTTGTCCTCCGGTTCTGTCCGGTCGTTTTTGGCGCCGCTGGTGAGCAGTATCGCGAAGATGAACAGGATGAGTATGCCTCCTGCATACACAGACAACTGCACAGCCGCCAGAAAGTGATAGTTCAGCAGCAGATACAAACCTGCCGTGGCAATGAGCACAAACAGCAGGAAAGTTGCCGCCCGCAGCATCCGTTTTGAGGTGACAGCCAATATTGCCGACACAATGATGATGACCGCCAAAATGTAAAAAATGATTGATGCTCCCATATCAGATATTATTTATTTTCGGTTTTACTTCCAATGATGAGCCTTCGCGGTTGAGTTGCTTCACTAACTTGCTGCGTGTGAAAACGGTGTGCTCAAACTCAGGCGACCAGTCGATGGCTCCCTGCGGGCAAGAGATGGTGCAGAGGGCGCAAAACGTGCAACTGCCGATGTCGTAGAGATACCTGTCCAGCACTCGTTTTTCCTTGCCGGTTTCGTCGGTCACTTTTTTGCTTATCACCTGTATCGTGCCGTTGGGGCAGTTTATCCCGCAAATACCGCAAGCCGTGCATTTGTGTTCGTTTTGGGCATTGTGAGGCATCGTCAGCAAGCCTCTGAAACGTTCCATTTTCACCTTTTTCAGGCGGTTTTCGGGGTATTTTTCGGTAATTTTCGAACGTACCATATTGAGAAATGCGATGTACATTCCCTGCAACAGATGATAAATCCCTAAAAATATGTCTTTAAAATATCTAAAAATCTTCATTTTTGCTTTTACATTAAAGTATTACGACGAGCGCCATCAACAAGATATTGAACAAACAGACGGGCATCAGTATTTTCCATTCGAGCCGAAGCAACTGGTCAATTCGCAAACGCGGAAACGACCAGCGTACCCACAATTGCATAAAGATACAGAAGCCCGTTTTTGCCAGAAACCACACTACCGAAGGGATGTAATCCATTGCGCCATTAAATCCTTCCCACCCGGGGATGTGCAACGGCATCCATCCGCCCAAAAACATGGTGGAAGCGATGGCTGCGATGATAAACATATTCATGTACTCCGCCAGATAAAAGAATCCGAACTGGATGCCCGAATATTCGGTGTGATAACCGGCTGTAAGTTCCGATTCCGCCTCCGGAAGGTCGAAAGGACCGCGGTTGGTTTCGGCATGACCTGCTATCATGTAGATGACAAAGGCGATGAATGCAGGCACGTGTCCTTTGAAGATAAACCACATTTCGGATTGCTGCTCCACGATTTCCGAAAGTTGCATGGTTCCGGACAACACAACGATGGAAAGCAGCGCTAACCCGCATGACAATTCGTAACTAATCAATTGGGCGCCACTTCGCATAGCGCCAATCATAGTGTATTTGCTGTTGCTTGCCCAACCTGCCAGCAGGATGCCTACCACGCCCAAAGACGACACAGCCAGCAGGTAAAACACTCCGATGTTGAAATCTATTACCTGCAAGCCTTTGGCAAAGGGCAACGCGCCAAAGGTAAGCACAGAGCCGAGTATAACAATGAACGACGCCAGCCGGAACAGGAATTTATCCGAGCGGTTGATGTTGACGATTTCTTTGAGCAGAATCTTAATCATGTCGGCGCCGGTCTGGAACAAGCCCCAAGGTCCTACGCGGTTGGGTCCTAACCTGCACTGCATCCATGCGCATACTTTGCGCTCCACTAATATCAGGATAAGCGCCAATACTGCATAAGACACCAAAATCATTACCCCAATGAGGACAAACTCAACGAAGAGTGTCCATCCATCGTTCATCCACAGCCGAAGTGAACTGTCTATCCAATGGGTTAAATCCGAAAAACTGAACATATCATTAATTATTAACCATTAATCATTCACCATTTTTTACCTGTCAATACATGGAATTACGTCATCCAACGAAGCACCCATCATAATCAGGTCGGCAACTTTGGCGCCGGTTGCCATCGCTTTCAAAGCGCCCACCAACGTGAGCGACGGCGACCGGAATTTCACGCGGTAAGGCGATTTGTCGCCTTTGCTGGTGATGTGTACGCAAAATTGTCCGCGGGCATTTTCCACACGCTGAAAGAACTCGCCTTCCGGCAAACGGATGACAGCCTTGGTTTTGGCGGCATAAGCGCCTTCGGGAATGTTGTCTATCAACTGTTCAATGATGCGCAGTGACTGCTCAATCTCATCCAAACGGATGATATAGCGGTCGAACGTTTGCCCTTCTGTTCGCAGCACCTCTTGAAAATCCGCTTTTCCGTAGGCGGCATACGGCTCAATCTTGCGAACGTCGTTGTGCCAGCCCGACGCTCTGCCGCTTGGACCGGTAGCGCCAAGAGAAACGGCTTGTTCGCGGCTCATGTAGCCGATGTTCTTCATGCGTCCACGGGCAATAGGGTTGCCGGTGAACAGCAGGTGATGTTCTTTCAGCATTTTGCGGATGTAGGGAATCATCTCTTTCACACGCCGCTGAAAATTCGGGTGGATGTCCTGCGCCACGCCGCCGATGACGTTGTAATTTGCCATCAGGCGCCCGCCCGCCGTTTCTTCAAAGACGTCCATGATTTTTTCGCGGTCGCGCATCCCGTAAACAAAGGCTGTGATGGAACCCATGTCCATGCACATACAGCCCCAGCCCAACAAGTGAGATGCGATACGGGTGAGTTCGTCGAAAATGGTACGTATATAATGTGCGCGTTCCGGCACTTCCAATTCGAGCGCTTTTTCGCAGCAAAGGCATACTGCATGGCGGTTCATCGTTCCAGACAGATAATCAAGCCGGTCGGCGAGATGCAGTATCTGCGGATAGGTATCGCTTTCGCACATTTTCTCAATGCCGCGGTGGATATATCCGAACACAGGGTCAATCTTTTTGATGATTTCGCCGTTCAACGCAATGCGCAGATGCAGCACACCGTGCATTGCCGGATGCTGCGGACCGAAATTCACCACGTAGTCGTCTTCTTCAAACAATTGGCTGATGGTTTCCACGCGGTCACCCATTTTGATGCTGACGGACGGCACACGTTCCATGTCGGCAATCAATTCGTTTTCGAGGGGGACGGGATTCACCGCAGGGTCGGCGTCGTAATCTTTCCGCAAAGGGAAACCCTTCCAGTCTGCGCGAAGGAAGATGCGCCGCATATCGGGATGGTTGATGAAACGAATGCCGAAGAAATCGTAAACTTCGCGTTCATACACAGACGCTGATTCCCAGAGGTCTTGCACTGAAAATAGTTCCGGTTGTTCGCGTTCGGGGGTGCTTGTCTTCAAAGCAAGCACTTTTTCAGGCTGAGCAGAGGGCGATAAATAATATATCACGCCTAAACTGTCGCCGTAGTCCATTCCAACGACGTCAATCAGATAGTCGTATTTTTCAGCCGGAATGTGGATTTCAGCATCCGGCAGTTCTTCGCCATAGCGCAGAGAACGGGCGGTTTCGTAAAACTTGTCTTTCGAAACGGTTAGAACAACCGGCTTGTTCGCGTATCCGGTTGCGACAATGGGCGTATTTTCAGGGTTGACAGTATCAGGCATCTTTGACAGACGATTAAAAAAAACATTGCAAATGTATATGATTTTTTTGAGATTTCACATATAAAGACATAAAAAACCATTTTCCCATTCGTGATTTCCCCGCAAAACGTGGGAAAGCAAAATTAATAACAAAATGTTAATAAGACGAAAGCAAAAAAATTTGTGCAGCAAGGGTATTTTTTGTACTTTTGAGCCATATTTTAAAATTGATAATGGATAATAATAACGCGGTAAATAATACTGAAAACGAATATTCGGCGAGTAATATTCAAGTACTTGAAGGGTTGGAAGCGGTGCGCAAGCGTCCGGCGATGTATATAGGCGATGTGGGCGAAAGAGGCTTGCATCATTTAGTGTATGAGGTAGTTGACAACTCTATTGACGAAGCCCTTGCAGGCTATTGCAAGAATATAGATGTAGTGATTAACGAGGACAACTCTGTCACCGTAACAGACGACGGACGCGGTATTCCTGTTGATATGCACGAAAAAGAACAGCGCTCGGCGCTGGAAGTAGTGCTCACCGTGCTGCACGCGGGCGGTAAGTTCGACAAAGGTTCGTACAAAGTGTCGGGCGGATTACACGGCGTAGGCGTATCCTGCGTTAATGCGCTGTCCACCTACCTGAAAGCCGAAATTCACCGCGACGGCAAGATTTATGTTCAGGAATATTCCCTCGGTCAGCCGTTGGCGCCGGTGCATGAAGACGGAACCACCGACAGAACGGGCACCACGATTACCTTCCGTCCGGATGGCAGCATTTTCACTTCATTGGAATATAAGTATGAAACGCTGGAACGACGTCTTCGGGAACTGGCGTTCCTGAACAAAGGCATCCGGCTGACACTGACCGATAAACGCTCATTGATTCCGGTTGCCGACGAAACCGGCAAAACGACCGAGCAATACCCCAGTTCGGTGTTCTATTCGGAACAGGGATTGGTCGAGTTTATCCAGTATTTGGATGCTTCGCGCGACAAATTGATAGAAAAAGTTATCAACATAGAAACCGAAAAAGGCGATATGCCCGTAGCGGTTGCCATGCAGTACAACACCGAATACAAGGAAAACATACATTCTTATGTCAATAATATTAACACGATAGAAGGCGGAACGCATTTGACCGGATTTCGCATGGGATTGACGCGCACACTGAAAGCCTACGCAGATAAAAACGGAATGTTGAAAACCCTGAAATTTGAGATTGACCCGGCGGATTTCCGCGAAGGATTAACGGCGGTTATTTCTGTGAAAGTGGCTGAGCCGCAGTTTGAGGGGCAAACCAAAACCAAACTCGGCAATTCGGACGTCACAGCAGCCGTCAGTCAGGCGGTAAGCGACGCTTTGGGCGCCTATCTGGAAGAAAATCCCAAGGACGCCAAAATTATAGTGGATAAGGTGATACTGGCGGCTACGGCGCGTCATGCAGCCCGCAAAGCCCGCGAACAGGTACAGCGAAAAAACTCGATGTCGGGCGCGGGATTGCCTGGGAAATTAGCCGACTGCGCGGACAAAGACCCTACAAAATGCGAGATATACATTGTAGAGGGCGATTCGGCAGGCGGTAGCGCCAAACAAGGGCGTGACCGCGCTTTTCAGGCTATTCTTCCGTTAAGAGGAAAGATTCTGAACGTGGAAAAGGCGATGGAACACCGAATTTACGACAACGCCGAAATAAGCAACATTTTTACCGCTCTCGGCGTAACCATCGGGACGGAAGAAGACAGCAAAGCGCTCAACCTGTCGCGACTTCGCTACCACAAGGTTATCATCATGACCGATGCCGACGTGGACGGAAGCCATATTGCAACGCTTATCATGACCTTCTGTTTCCGCTATATGATGGATTTGATTCAAAACGGTCACCTGTACATTGCTACGCCACCGCTTTACTTGGTCAATAAAGGGAAACAGAATATTTACTGCTGGACGGAAGACCAGCGCCTGTCAGCCATTGACGAATTGGGCAAAGGCAAGGAAAGCGCCGTTAATGTGCAGCGTTACAAAGGTTTGGGCGAGATGAATCCTGAGCAACTTTGGGAAACCACCATGAATCCGGCT
>JAISKR010000213.1 GCA_031260845.1 Bacteroidales bacterium | reverse complement strand
GGACATGGACAACGAGATTGCGCTGCGCCCCTACGTATATGAGGCGGACGAAAAAGGAATTTACGCCCGCTGGCGAGGCTCGGCGCTGGCATTTCCCATCCTTGATGCGCACATATCCCCATCGGACAACCAAACGTTATGTGTCTTGCACAGAGGCGATTCGTTCATCATGACGAACAAAAATACAACGAATAGACGACTGATGTGCTACCGCTGGAACGGCTTCGGATTCAGCGGGTTTAACGATTCCATACAATATCGCGAGTGTAGGGAATATTACGATTTTGAGTGGAAATGAAAAAAACGCAATACTACCATGAACAAGAGAAGGGTTGCATCCTTACAGGATACAGGGTTGGGGTGGGTATATTTCATCTTCTACCGAACTACAATCCCGATGGGATTTGTAGCCACTAATAACCATCGAATCACTATGAATCACAATTGTCTCACCATGAATCACAATCGAATCACACCATTAAAACGTATTTTTTACCCTTATTTCAAGGATACGGTCAATTGAAGGTTTTTTTCCTTTATCAGCCTGCGCAGGTTGATAAGCGCATACCTCATTCTTCCCAATGCCGTGTTGATGCTTACGTTGGTGTGGTCTGCAATTTCCTTGAAACTCAAATCGCCGTAATGCCGCAGCAGAATAATTTCTTTCTGCTCGTCGGGAAGATAATTGATTAATTGGCGCACTTCGTCGTAAATTTGCCGCTGCACCATGTTTTCTTCCACGGTGTTTTCAGCATATTTCATAGAGTTGAGTACCGGAAAATTGAAGTTGTCGGTGGTGCTCAGAGCCAATTGCTTTTCCTGTCGGTACATATCAATAATCAGATTGTGCGCAATGCGCGTCAACCACGGCAGGAACCGTCCCGAATCGGAATAACGTTTTTCTGTCAGAGACGTGATGGCTTTCATGCACGTTTCCTGAAAGATATCTTCGGCGGTCTGCTTGTTCTTGACGGAATAAAAAATATAAGAGAACAACTTTTTTTGATAGCGTTCCAACAATATTTCAAAACCCTTTCCGTTGCCATCCACAAACTGCTGAATCAGCATTTGGTCTGACATTTCTTGTAAATCTATCATGCGATTGATTCAATTAATTATGAGAGTAAAGAAATATTTTCTATAGGCTTTTTTGATGAAATTTTAGGGCGTAAAGATACGAAAAAAATTACATACAAAAAAAAATTACTCAATAATTTCTATGTCGAAAAGAACAATCGCACCCATGGGAACGACATATTGATAGTCCAGATCGGAATATTTTATCAAAAGAGCGGAAGGCATGGCTATCCGCAACTGACCGCCGATTTTCATTTTCCGCACAATTTCATCAATGTAATTATTGTTGGTAAAAGCATGAAATCGGGTGTCGCTGATAATATTTATTTTTTCTTCGCTGGCACAAAATATTTTTTTAGATTTTTGCAATGCGTAATATGCCTTGAATTTCGTGTTGACAACGGCTTTCCCCTTCATGCTTTCCCCTTTTCCCTCGTCAATGACGGAATACAGGATATGATAGCCTTTTTGGTCGGAATTTGTCTGCGCTGAGATGGTATCAATTTTGACGCACTGTCCCCCGTCAGCAATATGATGATAACTCAGACTGTCCTGATAGAGCGATAAAGCCGGTATGATTTTAACGAGTTCCACTTCCATCCGTCTCGACTTGAAATCTATACCCGAAAATTCGTTGTGACGGGAAGAAAAGTAGATATTTGCATTTTGCCCCTCGCCTATCTTGGCTACGGCGGGATAAATTCCTACCAACGGCGCTGTCAGTTGCCACAATTCCGGTCCTCCGTAAACATATTTCTGTGGATACAGACCGTCATCATTGGCAAAACTGGACATTTCCAGCGCGAAGTCCTCCAAAAACCGCAGTCTGTAATTGACCAATATATATTGACCGGCTTCCGGTTTGGGCTGTGACGTTTCTGCAACGTCAATATACACGCCGTTAGTGATTTTTTTTGCATTTATATCATGGGCTATTATCCATTCGTCCAATTTTTGCTCTTCCTCAATCAATTTGGTTTCGGATTCTTCTTTGCTGCAAGCAACCGCCAAGATTCCGAGAACGAATAATACAACTACATATTTTTTATTCATTGATGATTTACCTTTATATATAGATGGCATTTTTTAAAAACGTTGCGTACAATTATCAAAAATTCTCATTTTTTAGGATGATTCAGTTTGCTATGTTTCATACCATAAGTGAAATAGATGATGAATCCGACGATAGTCCAGCATATAAGCCTGAACCAAGTGTTCCAAGGCAGCGAAACCATCTGCGCCAAGCAAAAAATGGCGCCCAAGATGGGTATAAACGGCACAAACGGCACTTTAAACGGACGTTTCAGCGCGGGTTGGGTGACACGCAACACCACCACCGAAATGCAAACGATAGTAAACGCCATCAGAGTGCCGATGGAAACCAGTTCATTGAGAACGTGCAGCGGAAACAGTCCGGCAACAATTGCGGTAACAATTCCTGCAAAGACAGTAGCATTGTGCGGAATACGGGTTTTGCTGTGAATTTTTGAAAACAGTTTCGGAAGCATTCCATCCTTTGAAATGGCGTAATATATGCGGGTTTGCCCCAGCATCATCACCAAAATAACGGAACTAAGCCCTGCGATAGCGCCTAATTTGATGAAAGGACTCAGCCAACTGAGGCTTTCACCGGCTTTGTCGATGGCAACGGCAATGGGTGCGTCCACGTTCAAATCCTTGTAGTTGACAATACCGGTGAGCACTGCTGTTACAGCCACATACAGCAACGCGCAAACAATCAGCGAAATAAGGATGCCTTTGGGCATATCTTTTTGAGGATTATGCGTTTCCTGAGCCGCTGTGGAAAGGGCGTCGAAGCCGAGAAAGGCGAAAAACACCAGCGCTGCGCCGCGAAGAATACCGCTCCATCCGAAATGTCCGTATTCGCCGGTGTTTTCGGGAATGTAAGGCACCCAGTTGCCCGTGTCAATATGAGAAATGCCAAACCCGATGAACAGCAAGATGACGCCCACCTTTATCACCACAATGACGTTGTTGATGAGCGAAGATTGCCTGATACCGCCCAAAAGGAAGGTGGCGACCAGCGCGACAATGAACACAGCCGGAAAGTTGATGATGCTGCCTGTGAATACCCATCCGTCAGCGGTATGATCGAGGGTGGACATCATCATTTTTTCGGACAAATGGATATTCCAACCCTGAAACAGACTTTGGATATAGCCCGACCATGCAACAGCAACGGTAGAACAGGCAAAAAGATATTCCAAAATCAAATCCCAACCGATGAACCACGCCAAAAACTCGCCCATAGTGGCATAACTGTATGAATATACGCTTCCCGAAACGGGCAACATGGCTGCAAACTCGGCGTAACACAAGGCAGACAGGATACATCCCGCCGCCGAAATGAGAAACGAAATGGTCAGAGCGGGACCGGCATAATTTGCCGCCGCCTGTCCGGTAATAACGAATATGCCGGCGCCGACTATCGCACCTACACCCAAGGCTACCAAATGGGATACCTTCAAACTTCTTCTCAAACCGCCTTGCGAATCGTCTGATTCTGCCACCATTGTGGCTATATCTTTCTTTTTGAATAATTTGTCGAACATCAAAGTAATTTTGCACAAAAGTACAAAACAATATTTTTATTGCAGAAATTTTTATGAAAAATTATTTTTATTTAAGAAAAAAACGTACCTTTGTAATCCATTTATTAATTATCTTTACATGAAAAAAGAATATCTCATTTACAAATTGTCTGAGTCGGTAAAAACGACCAGCAAAATTGATAACGACCTGTTTGTCAAATACAATGTCAAACGAGGACTTCGCAATGAAGACGGTTCCGGCGTGTTGGTCGGACTGACGCAAATAGGTAACGTAGTTGGCTACGAACGCACACCGGAAGGCACATTGAAGGCTATCCCCGGTAAATTGTTCTATCGTGGTTATGACATAGAGGACATCGTACACGCTTTACTCAAAGACAAACGTTTTGGATTTGAGGAAGTTGCCTATCTGATGCTGTCGGGAAAACTGCCCGACAAGGAAGAACTCGGCAATTTTTCGGAATTGATTAATGAGCACATGGCGCTGGAACAGAAGACCAAGATGAACATCATCGACCTCGAAGGGCAGAATATCATGAATATTCTTGCTCGCAGTGTGCTGGAAATGTACAATTTCGACGCCAATCCGGACGACACTTCCGCCGATAACCTGATGCGCCAGTCCATTGACCTGATTTCTAAGTTTCCCACCATCATTGCATACGCCTATAATATCTATCGGCACAGTACGCACGGACGTTCACTGCACATCCGCCATCCCAACGAAAGCCTGTCCATTGCCGAAAACTTCCTGTATATGCTGAAAAAAGAATACACGCAATTGGAAGCCCGCACTTTGGACTTGCTATTGGTGTTGCAGGCGGAGCACGGCGGCGGTAACAATTCCACTTTTACCGTGCGCGTCACCAGTTCCACCGGCACGGACACCTATTCGTCCATCGCAGCCGGTATCGGTTCGCTGAAAGGTCCCCTGCACGGAGGCGCCAACATTCAGGTGGTGGATATGTTCCATCATTTGCAGGAAAATATTTCCGACTGGACAAACATCGATGAAATAGACAACTATTTCATGCGAATGCTCAACAAAGAAGTGTATAACCGTACCGGATTGATTTATGGCATCGGTCACGCCGTTTATACTATTTCCGACCCAAGGGCTTTACTGTTGAAAGACATAGCCCGCGAATTAGCCAAAGAAAAGAAATGCGACAAGGATTTTACCTTCCTCGAACTGTTGGAAGAAAGAGCCATCAAATGCTTCAATGAATTTAACGGAGGCAGGAAAACCGTGTCTTCCAACATTGATTTTTATTCGGGCTTTGTGTATGAAATGATAGGATTGCCGCAGGAAATCTATACGCCGCTCTTCGCCATGTCCCGCATAGTCGGCTGGACAGCGCACCGCATCGAAGAACTTACCTTCAAGAGCAAGCGCATTATCCGCCCTGCCTACCGCAATGTACTGGATACACAAGAGTATCTTTCAATCAAAAATCGATAGAAAGAATAAAGGGATAGGCGGTAAAAACAGACCTACGAAAGTTTCGTAGGTTTATCAAATAAAAAAATAAATTAAA
>JAISKR010000208.1 GCA_031260845.1 Bacteroidales bacterium | reverse complement strand
GTCTTCGGCATATTGCGCGGCGCGGATGCAGGCTTCGAGGGTGGCGCCGGTGGTGATGACGTCATCTATCAGCAAGATATGTTTCCCTGCAAAGCCTTCGGGATTGGACAATCCGAAGCCCAACTCGACGTTTTCCCAACGCTCGTAGCGTTTTCTGCGGGTTTGTGTGCCGGCGGCAGTATGGCGAACGAGCGTCGAGGTATCCAAGGGCTTGCCCAATTCCGCACAAACGCCCCGCGCTATCCACTCGCTTTGGTTGTATCCCCGTTTTTTGAACTTGTCAGGGTGCAGAGGCACGGGCGCCACCATGTCCACCGATGAAAACGGCGTGGGTTGCAGGTTTTTACCCATCTCTTTCCCGAAATATTCCCCCAGTTCTTTCTGTCCGCGATACTTAATCTGATGAATCACCGTCTGAATACGGTTCCCCTTTTTGAAAAAATAGTTGGCAGCAGCGCGTTCAACCATTACCCGCCCCCAGAACATTTGTTCCACCGGATTGCCTGCCTCTTTGTAGAAACCGGTTTCGGGAAGTTCGTACAAACAGTGGCTGCACATAAACTGCTCGCCCTTCATCAGGTTGGTGGAACAGCAAATGCAAAGGTTGGGATAAACCAACCCGATAAAATCCGCTAACCATTCAGAAAAAGAGTGTGACGGCATGGGAACGATGATTAATTTATAAACTGCAAATATAGCAAAAATTCTTCGCCAAGAACGCAAATTTTTGGGGTTTGTGAACTTTATGAATATTTTTTTACAATAAATAACTACTTTTGCCATCCACCTTATAATATGCAAAGAATGCCTAAATTTTGGATATGCACAGTTTGGTTTTGCCTGATAGCGCGGACGACAGTTTTTATCGCTGTCGCAAATGACGACTTTGACAGCCTGCGTCGTGTGATGACTACGCTTGCAACAGACACCGCAAAAGTGAATTTTTGCTATAAAGCGGTTCAACCCGAAATACTTCGACCACAAAAGGACTATGACGCATTGCTGGCGTTTGCCAAAGAAGGGGTGGAACTGGCTAAGTCAGCGCGATATACCAAAGGCGAAGCCGAACTTACCCGCGCTATCGGCGTGTGTTATTTCTATTCTTCCGATTATACAACAGCCAACTTATGGTTTCATAACGCTTTGGATTTGTGCAAAAATATAAATGACATTGATGGTGCTGCAAAGAATTACTACAATATTGGACAATGTTTCTTCATCTTATCCAAATATCACGATGCGCTTGATAATTTCCTAATCGCTTTATCTTTGAAAAAAGAGGCAAAAGGATATGTATTGGACGTGTATGGGGTGATAGCTATTACCTACAATGAATTAAAAGAATTTTCAAAGGCTGAGGAGTACAATCTTGAAGCGCTGGACATTGCACAGAAACAAGGAGTAATCAACGAAAGTGTAATGTCGCTAATCAGAAACACTGCGATAAATTATGGAAATTGGCACGATACGGTAAAGGCAACTTTTTATTATGACCGAGCGATTGAAATCGCCCGACAGGTAGGAGATAAAGTGACTGAGGCTACCTCAATCATAGATAGAGCAGATATGAACCCCGAAGACAAGCAGCAACGCATACAAAGTCTTGTTAAAGCATCGCAATTATGTGCCGAATGTACACAAACTCACCACGCTTTTCCTTTGGCAAAATTATACAAAATAATTGCTACTCATTATGATGATTTAAATATGCCTGACAGTTCGGAATTTTATATAAAGAAATCCATTGCCCCGTCAAGCCTATCATTGCAATCCAATAACAAGATTATCTTAACCGACAATTGCTTGAATGCTGTAAATCTTTATTTTAAACATAAAAAATATTCCAAAGCGCATGAAATGTGTGAACTTGCTCTGTCTGTCGCCACCGACAATGGTTTTGAAAATATGCAGGCTGATGCATTGAAATGGCTAAGACGCATATATGCAATAGAAGGAAATTACCGGAAAGCGAATGAAATTACCGAAAAGTACGATATTTTGAAAGATAGCATAGACATAAAGACGACTCGTGAAAAGATTTCACAAATCAAGCAGCAATTTGAATTTGAACAGCATCGTCAAACCAAGTTGCAAAGTCAGGAAAATGCGCTTATCCGTGAGCATCAACGCAATATCTGGCTGATGATTGTCATTGCCTTGGCTGTGATTACGGTCGTCATCATAGCCCTGAGCCGCAAACGCCTGAAAAAAGCCAATGCCATTATTTCCTCTCAGAATGCCCAATTGACCGATTTGGTGAAATTCAAGCAAGACGTGACCGGTATGATTGTCCACGACCTGAAAAATCCGCTCAACGTCATCATCAATCTCACCCGTTCCGTTCCCGAAGGGAAAAGACTTTTGCTGGTACACGAGTCGGCGCAGCGAATGCTTAATTTGGTGCTCAACATTCTCGACATTAACAAATACGAGGACAAAAAATTAGAAATCCACCGCCGCGATATTTATCTGAACGAATTGATTGCCGAAGTAATGGCGGGAATGAAACTGAGCATGGACAGCAAACAACTGCAATTTTCGTGGGAACCGCAGGATAAAATAATGCTGAGCATTGACTGTGACCTTGTTCGCCGGGTGCTGGACAACCTCATCGTCAATGCCATCAAATTTTCACCCCCCGCCGAAACGATAGGTATAGAGGCGGAAAAAATCGACAGCGAAGTGCGCATCAGCGTCAGCAATATCGGTTCATCTATTCCGCCGGATATGCAGGAAGCCATCTTTGCCCCTTACGGGCGAATCAACCGCGAGGAAAACAACGGCGGCGCGAAATCTACCGGTTTGGGACTTACCTTCTGCAAAATGGCTGTGGAAGCACATGGCGGTAAAATAGGCGTTGTTAGCGGCGAAGGCAAACCCACTTGCTTCTGGTTTAGTCTGCCTGTTTAATTTCCCCGACATTCATACCGTTTTTTACAGGTTTACTACCTACGAACATTTCGTAGATCTACGAAACTTTCGTAGGTTATTCGCATAATTAACTTATTATTAATTATTTATGCTTCTGAATATCATTCCGGCAGGCGTATGTAAATAAAAATGGAGGGGTTTTGGAATATGTAACTTTTATCCACCATGCAGCGTATAATCAAAAAAATTGAGATTTGAGTATAAAAAATTTGCACAAGTCAAAAAATAATCGTTGATTTGCACACAAATTACGT
>JAISKR010000168.1 GCA_031260845.1 Bacteroidales bacterium | reverse complement strand
CATGACGAACTCAGCAACTGCCAAAGCCGAGCAACGGTCTTTTCTGTCAGCGATTTTTACACAGAAGTTTTCTTTGAAGAGAAAAAAGTGGTTTATTTGGCTGGCAATTGATTTTTTTTGCAAAAACTTTATGATGGTATAATAAAAATGTGTATATTTGCGATAAATTAAATCGCAATGGAAGTTCAGGAAGAAGTCATGGATCGTCCCGATGTCAGTGATATTGAAGGCGAAAAACACCATTTGGTGCTGCACAATGATGATGTGCACTCTTTTGATTTTGTAATTGTGTCACTGATGGAAGTGTGCAGGCACGAGGCTCATCAAGCCGAGCAATGTGCGTATATCGTGCATCACAACGGAAAATGCGACGTCAAAAAAGGGTCTTACGAGTTTTTACACCCGATGAAAGACCAATTGACAAGTAAAGGATTAAGCGTAACAATTGATTGAATGTCAGCCTTTTTAGTAATATTGCTTATAGTTATCGGCATGGCGCTGATAGTGGTTGAAGTCGTAGTGCTTCCGGGAATCACCGTAGCCGGTATTGCCGGAATTGTCTTGATTGCCGCAGGCGTGTTCGTTTCTTTCAGCGCTTTCGGCGAAACGGTCGGTATTATTTCGCTCATCGGCTCGTCGTTGCTGTTTATCGTGTTTCTGATTTACGCTTTACGCGCCAAAACGTGGAATCGCTTGTCGCTGAAATCGGAAATTGACAGCAAAGTGAATCTTGTGAACGATGACATTCAAGTGGGCGACGCTGCCGTTACCATATCGCGCTTGGCGCCAATGGGCAAAATCCTGATTCGCGACACGATAGTGGAAGCGAAATCCATACTGGGATTGATTGATGAAAACAAGGCGGTCAAAGTGATTGAGGTAAGCGGAAACAGCATTGTGGTTCAGGAAGATATAGAATGAAAAAATAGTAATAATTAAATATAATTAAAGATGGAAGGAATAGGTTTTTATGCAGTTATTTTAGTGGTAGGCATAGTTTTTCTATGGATTATCCTGTATTTTGTGCCGCTGAATCTGTGGTTTCAGTGTATTCTTACGCAGGTAAGGATTTCGTTGTTGCAGTTGATTTTGATGCGTTGGCGGAAGGTGCCGCCCTCAATCATCGTGCTTGCCATGATTAACTCGAAGAAAGCGGGTTTGGATTTGAATGCAGACCAGTTGGAAGCGCATTATCTGGCGGGCGGTCATGTTCAAAAGGTTGTCAATGCGCTTATTTCGGCGGACAAGGCAAATATACCGCTTGATTTTAAAGCCGCCACCGCTATTGACCTTGCGGGACGCGATGTGTTTGAAGCCGTACAGATGTCGGTAAACCCGAAAGTGATTAACACGCCGCCTGTTGCAGCCGTTGCCAAAGACGGAATACAGTTGATTGCCAAGGCTCGTGTTACGGTACGCGCCAATATCAAGCAATTGGTGGGCGGTGCAGGCGAGGAAACCATTATCGCCCGCGTTGGCGAGGGGATTGTGTCTGCTATCGGTTCAGCCGAATCGCATAAATCGGTGCTCGAAAATCCTGATTCCATTTCCAAAGTGGTGTTGAACAAGGGTTTGGATTCGGGAACGGCTTTTGAAATCCTGTCCATTGACATTGCCGATGTGGATGTTGGAAAGAATATCGGCGCTCAATTGCAGATGGACCAAGCCAATGCCGATAAGAACATTGCTCAGGCTCGCGCAGAGGAACGCCGCGCAATGGCTGTGGCACTGGAACAGGAAAACAAGGCGAAGATTTTTGACGCCCGCGCCAAAGTGACGGAAGCGGAAGCGGAAGTTCCCAAAGCGATGGCAGACGCCTTCCGCAACGGAAACCTCGGTATCATGGATTATTACAAGATGAAAAATATCGAAGCCGATACTTCCATGCGCGAATCCATTGCGAAACCGGGCAATACGCCGGAAAAACCGACAAATTAATCGCCATCCGACGTTGACACACAGTAAGAGTGCAAAACACGGACTGTTCATCTTATGTACGGCGTCTTTTTTAGTGCCGTTCATGGGGTCGGCGCTGAATTTGGCATTGCCTGAAATGAGCGAGTTCTTTTCCATGAAAGCGGTGTCGCTTACATGGTTGGCTACCGCTTACCTGATTTCCACCGCCATTTTTCAGATTCCTTTTGCTCGCATAGCCGATTTGGTGGGCAGGAAAAAAATCTTCCATTTTGGGGTATTCATTTTTACAATAAGTACCTTCCTTTGCGGATTTGCGCCCAATTTTGCCCTTCTCATCGTCTTACGGTTTGTTTCGGGCATTGGCAGCGCCATGATGTCCGGCACAACCATCGCCATACTCACCTCTCTGTTTCCGCCCGAACAGCGCGGCAAAGCATTGGGTATCAACGTAGCAACGGTTTATGCAGCGCTGGCGGCAGGTCCTTTTTTGGGCGGTTTGCTGACTCACTATTTTGGATGGCAAAGCATATTCTACACCTGCGGGGCAGTGGGGCTGATAGTGTTGCTGCTTTCCGCATTCCTGCTGCATGGCGAATGGGTGGAAGCCAAAGGCGAGAGATTTGATTTGCGAGGCAGCATCCTCTACGGCGTCGGATTGGCTTCCCTGATTTACGGGTTTTCGTCGCTTCCGCATATTGATGGTTCCCTTTGCTTAACCGCAGGCGTGCTGGCTTTCGTCGTCTTTATCTTATTTGAAAGGAAGCAGAAATTTCCGGTATTCAATGTCCGGCTGTTCAGCGGCAACAAGGTTTTCTGCCTGTCATCCGTTGCGGCGCTGATTAATTACGCTGCCACCTTTGCCATAGCGTTCATGCTGAGCCTTTATCTTCAATATGTGCGGG
>JAISKR010000038.1 GCA_031260845.1 Bacteroidales bacterium | reverse complement strand
AAATATCTTGAATGACGTCTGCCGAGCACGCCTCATCTTTCAACATCCATTCGCAAAAGTACGTTAACTGTGTTTTGTAACGTGCATACAACTCTGCAAACGCCTCTTTCGAATCGTTGGAAAGAAGCGCGACAAGTTCATTATCAGAACACGTTGACAGTTTGTTTGTCATCTTGTTTCAACAGTTTTAAAAGGAAATATACCCAACGTTTCCTGCGAAACAACACACACACAACCGGTGCGCCGCACAACGGAAAAGCGCCGTAACTCGCTTATTATTAGCGAGTTGGGGGGGGGGGTAAATGCCAGTAAAATCAACCATTTGCGAGGGTTTTGAAGGCGAAAAAGACGCTATATGCGGGCTACCAATCATCATCAATGGACACTTTTAACGAGGCAAATATAAGAATAAGTTTATAGGTAATAATAAAATTATCAAAAAAAATGAATGATTTTCGTAACTTTGCACGGTGTTTTTTAATGTAAAAACAGTATTCAATTGAGAGGTAATTATCTATTATACAGCAGGTACACAGGTCGTTTTTTGTGTTTAACGATGCTTGCAATTGTCTTGATTTTTCCTGTGGCGGCACAGGAATCGTCGGAAGTGCTGCGAACAGTAGTGCTTGACGCCGGACATGGCGGCAAAGACCCGGGCGCTGTTGGCTTACATTCACGGGAAAAAGATATTGTGCTGTCCATCGCTTTGCAGGTGGGAAAGATGATACAGCAAAAATATCCTGAGATAAAGGTGATATACACCCGCAACAAAGACGTTTTTGTGGATTTGGCGAAACGCGGCGACATAGCCAACAAAGCGCAGGCAAACCTGTTCATTTCCATTCATGCCAACGCCAACCCGAAAAAAACAGCCGTCGGCGCTGAAACGTATGTGATGGGAAACAGCAAAACGGAAGAAAACATGGCGGTTGCCAAACTCGAAAACTCTGTTATCCTGATAGAAGACGATTATACGGAGCGTTACGCGGGATTTGACAATTCAACCGAATCCTACATTTATTTTTCGCTTTTGCAGAACGCCTACCTCAACCAGAGCCTTAGTTTTGCCGCCGAAATGCAGGAACAGTTCACCACAACTGCAAAGCGCATCGACCGAGGCGTGCGTCAGGCTAATTTCGTGGTGTTGTGGAAGACCACCATGCCCAGTGTGTTGGTGGAAGTGGGTTTCATTTCCAATGAAGAAGAAGAGAATTACATATCGTCCAAAAGCGGGAAGGAAGAATTGGCGTCATCCATTTTCAAAGCCTTTTGCGCGTATAAGTCGAAGATTGACGAGCGAAATGTGACGAAACCCGCCATTCTTTCTGAAAAGGAAGAAAAAACGCCCGAAAAACAGGTGACAGACACAGCAACGCATCAAAAAAAGCCGCAAGTGGCGGAGATTCATGCGGACAAAGTGGAATTTTGCGTACAGATAGCCACCTCTGCCAAACCGATGGATACCCATCCCAATAATTTCAAGAAGTACAAAGGAGTGGAGTGCATACAATCCTCGCCCAACTTCTATAAATACATCATAGGACGCACTGCCAGTTACGACGAGGCGCAAGCCACCTGCAAAAAAGCCCGAAACGATTTCAAAGACGCTTTTGTGATGGGCATCATCAACGGAAAATTGGTGCAGACAAGCGAGGCATTGAAAAAAGGAGGAACGGCAAAATGAGCAAAACAGTCTATTTAAGCCGCAAGGCGTCATTAATATATCGCTAATGTAATCATCATTTAATTAAATTTTTAATATCATGTTGGAGCAAATATTTTTTGGCAATACCCTGAAAGATTGGGGAATTTCATTGATAATCATTGCGTCAGCCATTATTATCAATAAGTGTATCGTACTGTTTAACAGACGAGTAGTGAGAAAAATTACAGAGAACAGCAAAAGTCGATTAGACGACTTGTTGTCCGAGTCGTTGGAAAGACCGTTGGTGCTGGGCATCATGCTCGTTGCTATATGGGTGGCGGTGCATCGCCTGAACTTGGATGGAAATGTGGATTATACGATTTGGAAAGCCTATCAGATACTGATCGTCATCAATGTGACATGGTTTATTTCCAAATTTATCGCCGGACTGATTGACGAATACGGAAGCCGGAGGCTCAACAGCCGACTGCTGCCGCTAATCAGGCGAGGATTCGTCATCGCGATATGGATTATCGGTATTGTCACGGCATTGGGCAATGTTGGCGTGCAAGTGACCACTCTGTTGGGCGCTTTGGGCGTTGGAGGTATGGCAGTAGCCTTGGCGGCGCAGGATACCATCAAAAACATTTTCGGAGGCATCACCATTTATACCGACGGACCGTTCCGAATAGGCGACTACATTAAATTCGACAGCTTTGAAGGTAATGTGCAGGACATAGGACTTCGCAGCACCCGCATCAAGACGATGGAAAACCGCATTGTGACCGTTCCCAACTTCAAACTCATGGACGCCTCGGTGGTCAATGTGACCATAGAGCCAAACAGAAGGGTAATCCTGAATTTAGGGCTTACTTACGATACCACGCCCCAAAAAATGACGGAAGCGATTGCGATTCTGAAAGCCCTTCCGCAATCCATGACGGAATTGGAAGCCACTACAAATGTTTATTTTTCTGATTTTGGCGATTCGGCGCTGATTCTCACCTATTGGTATTACATTAAAAAAGGCGAGAACAATTACGAAACCACCTCGAAAGTGAACTTGGAAGTGCTGTCCCGCTTCAATGCGGCAGGTTTGAACTTTGCCTTCCCCACGCAAACGGTCTATCTCGAAAAAACAACGTAATTCGTAATTGATAATTCGTAATTGAATATGTTGAGCCTTATTTTGATTTTCATTGCCAGCCTGTTTTTTGCAGGCATTATCGGGCGGACGAAAAGCATCCTGTCCGGACGCAAAGGTCCCGGCGTCCTGCAACCGGTGTACGATTACCTGCGTCTGTTCGGCAAAGGCTCGGTATATAGCAAAGTGACCACGCCGATTTTCCGCATAGCGCCGGTCATTTATTTCTCGTCCATGCTGTTTGCCGCCTTTTTAGTGCCGTTTGGCAGCAGCAAAGGCTTGCTGTCCTTCGACGGCGACTTTATCGTGTTCGCCTATCTGTTGGCAGTAGGCAAATTCTTCATCATCCTGATGGCAATGGACACAGGCAGCAGTTTTGAAGGGATGGGCGCCAGCCGCGAAGCCCTGTTTTCCATGTTGGTAGAGCCTGCTTTCTTCATTCTCATCGGCTCGTTTGCCCTGCTCACGGGCTACACGTCGTTTTACGACATATATTCGGCGTTTCATTTTTCCGGTCCCGTGTCTTATGCGCTGGCAGGCTTGGCGGGTTATGTGCTGCTGCTGATTGTCGCCATAGAGAACAGCCGCCTGCCGGTGGACGACCCCAAAACCCACCTCGAACTGACAATGGTGCATGAGGTGATGATATTGGACAACAGCGGCTTCGACCTTGGACTCATCATGTACGCCGGAAGTCTGAAATTTGCCGTTTACGGAGCGCTCATCGCCAATTTTTTCATGGAGCCGTCGTGGTCATATTTTCTGCTGATACCGGTGTTTTTCGCCATTCAAGCGCTGTCAGCCATCATCATCGGATGCATGGAATCGTTCAGCGCCCGCTTCCGCATGAGCCACAACGCGCAGTTTATTTTCACCCTCACGTCGGTCAGCCTGCTGATTTTTTTCGGAGTGCTGCTGATGAATTGACAATTGACAGTTGATAATTGATAATTGATAATGTATTCAATAGTGATACATTGTCCTTTTATCCTTTTATCCCTTTATCCCTTTATCCCTTTATCCTTTTATCCTTTTCACCATTATTTTTCTTTTTTTTGAACAACCTATCAAAATTATGCTTATGTTTGCACTTTCTTTTTAAAAAGTTAAACTAAATAAAGATTTCGTA
This sequence comes from Bacteroidales bacterium, assembly GCA_031260845.1. Taxonomy (GTDB): domain Bacteria; phylum Bacteroidota; class Bacteroidia; order Bacteroidales; family UBA4181; genus JAIRLS01. The sequence goes on along the minus strand of JAISKR010000038.1, from coordinate 1,539 downwards.
AGGATGGTATCAGATATAAAAAACGTTTCAGAAAATGTTTCCCAAGTATTTGGGGAAATGTTGAATTGTTTTGATACATACAGCGGAGACCCCCGTTCTTTAAAAACAGGAAAGGAAAGAAAAAATTCCGAATGGACAAAAGGGTTAAAGGGAAAACGGTTTGACGAACGAAAGATAAATGGTTAATGATAAAACGGATGAACGATAGAGCGCAAATTAAAGTTGTATCTTTGTCCCTGAATATAAATTTTAATAATATGATATAATCAAGTAAAAAGACATATTAATAGCGTTAAACGCTATTCTTGCTTCAGAAAAATACCACATTCTAAAACAATAGTAAGAATAAGTAGAACGCTCGCGGTAACGCGGGCTTGCTTATTTACTATTGTGGGCAGTGGTATGCCTCTGAAGCGGATAATGTAAGTCCGCTTTTTTTGTGTCCAAATACGAATAAATAAACAGTAAATATTTTTAGTATAAATTTTAAAATCAGTGTTTTATGTATCAAAGAGAGAATGTCAGTACAGTGGCTACTTGTGGTAGTACAATGGAGCAGAAACCATTTCAAAAACGGGCGAGTCTGAAAAGCCAAAAGAGTAGGAGTAATAAAATGATAGGAGGATAAATAATGCGAAAAATTTGTACTTCAATTCTAATGGCTTTATGCTTTTGTGCCTTTACAAACAAAGCGGTGGCGTGGACAGGAAACGGAACACAATCCAGTCCTTGGCAAATTTCAGACGGAAGTAGTGCCGGCAATAATGTTACGGCATACCGAAACGGCTCAACGTTGTACATAAACGGTAGCGGAAATATGGCTGATTTTTGGGACTCTCTCGAAGGCGAAGCACCGTGGTATTCCGAACGCACAAGCATCTATACCGTTACCATACAAAACGGTGTAACGAACATTGGAAATCGTGCGTTTCACGATTGTAGCAATTTGCAAACAATCACCACAATTCCAAGCACTGTTACCATAATTGGCAGGCAGGCATTTTATAACTGTACAAATACAAATTTTACGGCTATAACAATCCCTAATACAGTTCACACAATAGAAGGCGAGGCATTTTTGAATTGCACAAGTTTGAAAACCGTTACAATAGAAAACGGATACAAGAACTTGTTGTTTATTCGTTATCAAGAAGATGGCAGTTATTTCGCGACTTATCATGGCGATTGGTTTAAGAATTGTCCCATTCAAACGCTGCATTTGGGGCGAAACTATACCTTAGAAACAGGCGTTGGCATCGGCACAATCTATTATCCATTCAGTGGAATAACAACTCTAACAACCTTAACCATAGGAAGTTTGGTTACGACTATCGACAGTCAGGCATTTGCTAATTGTAACCTCTTGAAAACTGTTACTTTACAGGATGGAACTGAAAACTTGGCTTTTTCGGGAAGTAATCATTTTTTGAATGCCCCGATAGAAACATTGTATTTGGGTAGAAATATATTTACTGGTCTTGTTTATAATATGTACAATAATATTCCTTTCAGTGAAAATACAGCATTGAAAACCCTGAC